>NZ_JBDOQR010000005.1:0-133617 GCF_039839315.1 Phaeobacter sp. CAU 1743
TTCGCAAAGATCAAGGAATTCAGAGCCATAGCGACCCGCTACGAAAAGACAACGTCCAGCTACGCCGCCAATTGGCATCTCGCGGCTGCCATCATCGCCTCACGATGAATGTCCACAGACCCTAACAGATGAAGGAAACGTGACGTGGCGTCACACACAGATACAGAGAGCCGTGTAGTCACGGATAATGGGGTTGGACGGATCATTCACAGCGATGCATGCGTTACCGAAGGCGCCGAATGGCTGGCGGCGCAGCACCCACGCTTTGCCGATGCGTTGGCCCAGATCGAAACTTTGCCACTGCGGCGCCATCCTGATGGTTTTACGGAGTTGTTGAATGCCATCGTGGGCCAGCAGCTCAGCATTGCTTCGGCGGCCTCGATCTGGACCCGGATGTCCAATGCGGGGCTGACCGAACCGGATGCGATCATCGCGGCCAGCGACGAGGAAATGCGCGCAGCCGGGCTTAGCCGTCAAAAGGTCCGATATGCGCGGGCTTTGGCGGAGGCCTCTATCGATTTCAATGCCTTGCGGAGTAAACCGGATGCGGAAGTCGTGGCGATCCTGACCGAAGTTTCCGGCATCGGGGTCTGGACTGCGGAAATCTATGCAATGTTTGCGCTGGGGCGGGCGGATGTCTTCGCCCCCGGCGATCTGGCCTTGCAGGAGGGCGCGCGGCTGTTGTTCGATCTGCCGGAACGTCCCAAGGAACGCGCCTTGCGCAAAATGGCCGAAGACTGGTCGCCCTGGCGCGCGGTTGCGGCACGGGTGCTCTGGGCCTATTACCATGTGAAGAAGGACAGGGAAGGGATCCGATGACTCGTGTATTGACTGCTGGCCGCAAAGAGCCGCTTTCCGGCTCAACCCGCTCGGTTGTGGTGTTTCTGCATGGCTATGGCGCCAATGGAGCCGACCTGTTGGGGCTGGCTGATCCGCTGGCCGAGCACCTGCCGGACACGCTGTTCGTGGCGCCTGATGCGCCCGAAAACTGCGCCGGGGCGCCGATGGGCTATCAGTGGTTCCCGATCCCCTGGATCGATGGGTCCTCCGAAGAAGAAAGCATGCGCGGCATGCAGGCCGCCGTCGAGGATCTGAATGCCTTCCTCGACGCACTGATGGTGGATGAGGACGTACTGCCCGAGCAGGTGGTGCTGTTCGGCTTCTCGCAAGGCACCATGATGAGCCTGCACGTGGCACCGCGCCGCGAGGATCCGGTGGCCGGGATCGTTGCCTTTTCCGGTCGTCTGCTGAGCCCAGACACCTTCAAGGACGAGGTGGTCAGCCGGATGCCGGTGCTGCTGGTGCATGGCGATGCGGATGACGTGGTGCCGGTGCAATCCCTGCCCGAAGCCGCCGAAGCCCTGCAGGAAGCCGGATTTCAGGACGTCTTTGCCCATATTCAGAAGGGTACCGGCCATGGCATTGCCCCCGACGGGCTGAGCGTCGCGCTCGCCTTCATGCGGGACAAGCTGAGCCTCTGACCGGCGCGGACGCCGAACAGGAAGAATTCAGGACGGGCGGCGAGGCTTACGGGGCTTGCCGCCCGTTTTCTTTTGATCGGTGTCTTTGGCTTTTTCCTTGACCCGTCTCGCCTGCGCCCGGCGGTTTGGCAGCTGCGCGGGTTTGGGCCGCCCCGGTACCTTTGGCGGCTCCAGATCTTCCCATGTGGCCTGTGCCAGCCCATCCAGGGTCCAGGCGCCAATGGCATAACGGATCAGCCGCAATGTGGGATGGCCGACCGCAGCAGTCATCCGGCGGACCTGCCGGTTGCGCCCCTCGGTAATGGTCAGCTCGATCCATGTATCGGGCACCGATTTGCGGACCCGGATCGGGGGAGTGCGCGCCCAGAGGCCCGCCGGTTCATCAATCCGCCGCGCCTTGGCGGGTTTGGTCTGCCCGTCTTTCAGCTCCACCCCCTGCCGCAGGGCCTGCAGCGCGGCCTCGTCAGGCGTGCCTTCGACCTGCACCCAATAGGTTTTTGCCATCTTGTTGCGCGGATCGCTGATCCAGGCCTGAAGACGGCCATTATCCGTCAGCAGCATCAACCCCTCGCTGTCGCGATCCAGACGGCCCGCAGGGTAAACGCCGGGGCAATCTATGAAATCGCTCAGCGTCTTGCGGGGCGCCCCTTCGGTGCTGCGGTCGGTGAACTGCGGCAGAACGTCAAAGGGTTTGTTAAAGCGGATAAGTCGGGTCATGGCGCCGCAATAGGCCTCGGGTTTGAAAGGCGCAAGTTTCTTGAGCAGGCCCGTCACCTGCCTGTCACGGAATCGGCCTATGCCTGCCTTCGAGATGTTGTAGCGCGCAAGGGGCTTGCCAGCTTTCTACCGCGATATATAGTTAATCTCAGACTGGGGCGGGTTCCCCGCTCTGGTGTCGGGTAACGGGCAGGCAGGGCGAGGAAGACGTTTAGAATGGACGGCGATTTCAGAACAGACTTTGTACGGGACCCCGGGGCGCTGAAACAGCACCCGGCCTTGGTACTGAATGCGGACTATAGGCCACTTTCCTATTATCCGCTGTCATTGTGGCCGTGGCAGGATGCGGTCAAGGCGGCCTGGCTGGACCGGGTGGCGATCGTTGCGGAATATGACACCGTCGTGCATAGCCCGAGTACGCAGATCCGAATACCGTCGGTTGTCGTCCTCAAAGATTATGTCAAACCTCAAAAGCGCGTGGCCTTCACGCGCTTTAATTTATTTCTGCGGGACGAATTCTGCTGTCAGTACTGCGGCGCAAGGGGCGATCTCACGTTCGATCACGTGGTGCCCCGCGCTGCTGGCGGCGTGACCAGCTGGGAAAACGTCGTCGCGGCCTGTTCAAGGTGCAACCTGCGCAAGGGGTCAAAATCGCTGCACCGGGCCGGGATGCACTTGCGCAAGGCGCCCAAACGCCCCGGCGCCGAGGAGCTGCGCAATATCGGGCGCAAGTTTCCACCCAACCATCTGCACGACAGTTGGATGGACTTTCTTTACTGGGATTCCGAACTGGAGGCCTGAGCCACAGTTATGCGGGGTGCGCGGTTCCGGCCCGTTGCAGCATGCCGAACAGATCGCGCGGATCGTCCGGGTCCGCCAGCATGTCGAGTTCGATGAAGAATTCGCTGGCTTTGATCTGGTCGCGGATATACCGCAGGGCACTGAAATCCTCGATGGCGAAACCGACGCTGTCGAACAGGGTAATCTGCCGGTCGTCTCGGCGTCCTTTCTTCTGGCCGGTGATCACCTGCCACATTTCGGTGACTTCGAAATCCTCGGGCATCTGCTGGATCTCGCCTTCGATGCGGGTTTGCGGTGGGAATTCCACAAAGACATCCGACCGGGACAGGATACCAGCCGCCAGTTCCGTCTTGCCGGGGCAGTCACCGCCGATGGCGTTGATGTGTACGCCGGGGCCGACCATATTGTCGCTGAGGATGGTGGCGTATTGTTTGTCCGCGGTGCAGGTGGTGAGGATCTGCGCGCCTTCGATGGCCTCTTCGGGGGTTTTGCATTTCACCACTTCAAGACCGCAGCCCGCCAGATTACGGGCGCATTTTTCGGTGGCATTGGGATCCTGATCATAAAGGCGCACGGATTTCAGACCGCAGATCGCCTTCATCGCCAGGGTCTGGAATTCCGACTGGGCGCCATTGCCGATCATCGCCATGGTGTGAGCGTCCTTTGGTGCCAGGTATTTCGCCACCATGGCCGAGGTCGCCGCCGTGCGCAGTGCCGTCAGCATCGTCATTTCCGTCAGGAGCACCGGATAGCCGGTATAGACATCCGCCAAGAGGCCAAAGGCGGTCACGGTCTGCAGCCCCTCCGAGGTGTTCTTGGGGTGGCCATTGACGTATTTGAACCCGTATGCCTCCCCATCCGAGGTGGGCATCAGTTCGATCACGCCGACATCAGAATGGCTTGCCACGCGCGGGGTCTTGTCGAACAGCTCCCAGCGGCGGAAGTCCTCTTCGACATAGGCCGCAAGGTCGCGCAGCATGTTTTCCACGCCGGTGTGATGGATCAGGCGCATCATGTTGTCGACGCTGACAAAAGGCACCATGGCTTTGGCGGAAGGATTGAGGTTGGTCATTGGTAGCTCCGTGTGGGGCGGTCAAAGACGCGGCGGCCCAGGGCCGAGGCGCAGAGATCGACCATCAGATGCGCGGTGCGGCCGCGTTCATCGAGGAAAGGGTTGAGTTCGACAAGGTCGAGCGAGGTCATCAACCCGGAATCATGCAGCATTTCGCAGATGAGATGCGCTTCGCGCACCGTGGCGCCGCCGGGCACCGTGGTGCCCACCGCCGGGGCGACAGAGGGGTCGAGGAAATCCACATCCAGCGACACGTGCAGCATGCCGTTCTGGGCTGCCACATGGTCCAGAAACGCGGCCAAGGGGCCGGTGATACCGTTTTCGTCAATGTCGCGCATGTCGTGGCGACGGATCCGGCTGCCTTCCAAAGCCTGCCGCTCAGGCGTATCAACAGACCGCAGGCCGAACATGCAGACGTTCTCCTCAGGCACCGGGTTCTTCACAGCCGGAAACCCGTCAAAGCCTTCGCGACCGGTGAAATAGCCAACCGGCGTGCCGTGCAGATTGCCACTGTCGGTGGTTTGCGGCGTGTGGAAATCGGTATGGGCATCCAGCCACAGCACGAATTGCGGCCGGTTCTGCCGGGCGGCGTAATTGGCCACACCGATAACCGAGCCAAGGGACAGCGCGTGATCACCGCCAAGGAAAATTGGCAGGCCTTTCTCCATTGCGGATGCAGCAGCATCGCGGAGCGCGCTGGTCCAACCGATGGTCTGGTTCAGCGAGAACAGCCGCGAGTTCGCCTCGTCCGGCGGGTGCGCTGCGGGTGTCACCGTGCCAAGGTCCGTCACCTGATGGCCCAGATCGGTCAAGGCCTTGGACAATCCGGCAGTGCGGTAGGCATCGGGTCCCATCAGGCAGCCGGCGCGACGTTTTCCACTGTCTACCGGCGCGCCGATCAGAATGCAGTTCTGTGTGCTCACGGGGGAAGGATCTCCATCACGATTGTGTCGAGCCTTCAAAGGAACTCCAATTCGGGGTGGATTGAAGTCAATATTTTGACCATAATGCGCAGCAATTTCACGTAATGGAGGTAGGTTTGGACAAAACGGATGAACGGCTGATCGCGGCACTGCGCCACAATGCACGGGCGTCCCTGTCCGATCTGGCGCTGGAGCTGAACCTGTCACGCACTACGGTGCGGGCGCGCATCGAACGGCTCCAGGCGCGGGGTGACATCCTGGGATTTACGGTGGTCCTGAAGGAGGACGTTCTCCGGGATCCTGTGCGCGGCTTGATGATGATCGGGATCGAGGGACGCGGTGCCAGCCGGATCACGCGGCAACTGCATGGTCTGCCAGAGGTGCGTGCAATACACACCACAAACGGCCGCTGGGACCTGATCGTGGAACTCGGCACGGAAACGCTGGAGACGCTCGATTCTGCGCTTGCGAAGATCCGTAACTTTGATGGGGTGTCGACCAGCGAAACCAATCTGTTGCTGGCCACCAAGAAAGAGACCTGAGCGGGGCAGGGCGGGGGCGCCACCCGTTGCCGTTTCGTCCTGCTCAGCGAGGCTGCCGCGCGGCCGCAATCCAGATCAGCATCAGCCCGGCAGAAATCACCGCGTTCCAGCCCGCCATCGACAGGCCAAACATCTCCCACGGGATTTCATCGCAGCGTACCATCGGCGCGGCCATGATCTGCTCCATCAACTGATCAGGTGTCAGCCCGGTAATCGATCCCGAGGTGCAGGCGCTCGGTCCTTCCCACCAGCCCTGTTCGACACCGGCGTGATAGGCCCCGATGGTTGAGGTCGCAAGCGCTGCCAGCGCGCCGAGGTAGGGGAAGAATGCCCCCGGGATCAGGATCGCCAGCGCCCCGATGCCAACGGCGGCGGCGTGGGGATAGCGTTGCCAGTAGCACATTTTACACGGCGGCATCTCGCCGATGTACTGAAAGCCAAAGGCCCCCAGCAAAAGGGCAGCGGATCCGCCTGCTGCAATCAGGATCAGGAAGGTTCTGAACGTCATAGGTATCTCACCACTAGAAAGCCGCCGAAAAGAAGCACGACAAAGGCCGTGAAAACAAGACCGAGCCGCCGCTCGATAAAGGCGCGTACCGGCGCGCCGAACAGGCGCAGCAGCGCCGCAACCGCGAAAAACCGCAGCGATCGCGCGAGGATAGAGGTTGCAACGAAGGTCACCAGCGGCATGCCGGTCCAGCCGGACATGATGGTGATCACCTTGAACGGGAATGGCGTGATGCCGGCGCCCAGAACCGCCCAGAAGCCAAAGTCGTTGAACCGGGTGTTAAAGGCCTCCATGGCATCCGCCTTACCCATCATCTCAAGGATGGGCTGACCGATGCCTTCGTAGAAGAAGGCGCCGATGGCATAGCCCAGAAGTCCGCCCAGAACCGATGAGACCAGCGCCACCAGGGCAATCAGCCAGGCCCGCGAGGGGCGCGCCAGAATCATCGGGATCATCAGCACGTCGGGCGGGATCGGAAAGACCGAGCTTTCGGCGAAGGAGACGATGGCCAGCCACCACAGCGCGCGGGGATGGTCCGCCAGCGCCATCGTGCGATCGTATAGCCTGCGTAACATCAACTACCCGCCCTTAACCTCAGCTGCGCCGAGGTTGCACGCAGGCGCGGCGAGGTCAACATCCGGGCGGGGACTGAGAGGCGTTTGCACAGATTTATGCCATGGGGCCACGTTTGGCTCTGGACCTCATCTGCGGCCTTGGGTAACAACAGCCCCGAGGCCCAAGTGGCGGAATGGTAGACGCAGGGGATTCAAAATCCCCCGCCTTAACGGGCGTGCCGGTTCGAGTCCGGCCTTGGGTACCAGCCTCAACCCCATCCAAATTTATGAATTCGCAAGTGTTGCCACATCGGGGTTATCCGGTGCTTTCGATATTGTGACCTGGCCTCAACAGCTTGACGTCTGTTCTTGCTTCACACTTCACGGGTCGGAAATGAAAAGAGGCGCCCAGTTGGGGCGCCTCTGGTCTCATTGATCGGATGGTCCGCAGATCAACCAAGCAGCTCTTTTGCCTTTGCAACGGTGGCCTCTGCGGTGATGCCGAATTTCTCGAACAGCTCATCTGCCGGCGCGGAGGCGCCGAACCGGTCCATGCCCACGAATGCGGCTTTCTTCTCCTGGCCACGCTCGCCCAACAGCCAGCGGTCCCAGCCACCGGCGCGCACGGCGGCCTCGATACCAACACGCACGGGGCCTGCGGGCAGGACCTTGCGGCGGTAGGCTTCGTCTTGCTGAGCGAAGAGCTCCATGCAGGGCATGGAGACGACGCGGGTGCCGATACCTTCGGCTTCCAGCTTGGCCTTGGCTTCCATCGCCAGCGAAACCTCAGAACCGGTGGCGATCAGGATTACCTGACGCTTGCCTTCAGCCTCGGCCAGGACATAGGCGCCCTTTTCGGTGAGGTTGCTCAGCTTGTGCTCGGTGCGCAGGGTGGGCAGGTTTTGACGCGTCAGCACCATGACCGACGGCGTTTCCTTGGCGGTAACCGCGATTTCCCATGCTTCTGCAGCCTCCACCGTATCGGCGGGGCGGAACACATAGGTGTTCGGAGTTGCGCGGCAGATCGCCAGATGTTCGACCGGCTGGTGGGTCGGGCCATCTTCGCCAACACCGATGGAATCATGGGTCATGACAAAGACGGTCGGGATCTTCATCAGCGCGGCCAGACGCATCGAGGGACGCGCGTAGTCGGTGAAGCAGAAGAAGGTACCGCCGTAAGGGCGCATGCCGCCGTGCAGGGTCATGCCATTCATCGCAGCGGCCATGCCGTGCTCACGGATACCCCAATAGACGTAGCGGCCCTTGCGGTTGTCGGTGTCAAAGACGCCGAGATCGCCGGTCTTGGTGTTGTTGGAGCCGGTAAGGTCAGCCGAGCCGCCCACGGTTTCCGGCATCAAGGGGTTGATCACCGCCAGTGCCATTTCGCTGGATTTGCGGGTGGCGACCTTAGGCTGCTCTTCGCTGATCTGCTTTTTCAGGGCCTTGATGGCAGCAGAGAGCTTTTTCGGCGCTTCCAGTGCGTAGGCGCGGTTGAACCGCTCCTGTTTCTGCTTGGACAGCTCGGCAAAGCGCGCCTCCCAGGCCGCGCGGTCAGCGGTGCCACGGGTGCCGATGGCTTCCCACTGGGCTTTGACGTCGGCGGGGACCTCAAAGGCGCCGAGCGGTGCGCCATAGGCCTCTTTGGCGGCTTTCAGCTGCTCGGCATCGGTCAGCGCGCCGTGACCCTTGGAGGTGTCCTGCGCGGCGTGGCCAAGGGCGATATGCGTCTTGCAGGCGATCATCGAGGGTTTCTGCGCCTTCTTCGCGGCGGTGATGGCCGCGTCGATGGCTTCGGGATCGTGACCATCGATTTCCTGCACGTGCCAGCCGGAGGCCTTGAAGCGCTGGATCTGGTTGGTGCGGTCAGAGAGTTCAACCGAGCCGTCGATGGTGATGTTGTTGTTGTCCCACAGCACGATCAGCTTGCCCAGTTTCTGACGACCGGCAATGCCGATGGCCTCCTGGCTGATGCCCTCCATCAGGCAGCCGTCGCCTGCGATTACATAGGTGTTGTGATCGACGACCTTCTTGCCGTAATGGGCGCGCTGCATTTCCTCGGCCATGGCAAAGCCGACGGCGTTGGCGATGCCCTGACCCAGCGGACCAGTGGTGGTTTCCACCGCATCGATCAGGAAGTTTTCCGGATGGCCCGCGGTCAGCGCGCCCATCTGACGGAAGTTCTTGATTTGATCCAGCGTTACCTGCTCATCGCCCATGAGATAGAGAAGCGAATAGATCAGCATGGAGCCGTGGCCTGCCGACAGGATGAACCGGTCACGGTCGGCCCATTTGGGGGCCTTTACGTCGAATTTTAAGTGCTTTTCAAACAGGACGGTGGCCACATCGGCCATGCCGATCGGCATGCCGGAGTGGCCGGAGTTTGCGGCAGCGACGGCATCAAGGGTCAGGGCGCGAATGGCGGCGGCCTTGTTCCAATGCTCGGGATTTGCGGTGCGCAGGGCTGTCAGATCCACTGAACTGTTCCTTTAGGTTGGCAGGCTGATGAGCCGCTGAATACCAGTGATGGGGCAAAGATCAAGCGTTGGCAGGCGTTTCTGTGTTTCGAACGCGAAGGACCGCTTGCAAGTGCTTGAAAGCAAAGAGGCGGTGTTTTACTCCTGCAAGGGTGAAGCTGCGCGTATGATCGGCAGGCATGTGCGATTCGCACAGCGGTGCAAAGCAGAGGTGCAAACCGGCACGGCAGGAGGCAGCGCGAAGATCGCGCCAGCGAGATGGACGGGTGAGGGACAGGCATGAAGCAGATTGAAGACTTGCAGGGCCGAATCCTGGCCGCAATGGACCGGATCGGGACGGGAGTCGGCGCACTTGAACAAGCGCGCAGCTCGGCCGAGGCCAAGGCCGTTGCGGCGGCCGATACCAGCGCGCTGGAACAGGCGCTGGACGAAGAACGGGTCGCCAATGCCCAGTTGACCGAACGGGTCAAGGTCCTGCGCGGGCGATTGAAAGAGCTGGAAGAGCAGGCACCGGCGGCGTCTACGGCAGATGCCTCGGGTGATATCGCTGCAATGCAGGCCGAGCTCGAGCTATTGCGGAATGAGGCTGCAAATGCCCCGCAGGCCGAAGCCTTGAAACAGGAAGTGGCGCGGCTGAAGGCGCAAATGGAAGGCGCAGCCAATTCGGCGGCCACCGAGAAAGAAAGCCTTGAGGACCGGATTGAACAGCTCGAGGCCGCCAATGCGGAACTCACAGCTCAGCTGTCTGAAGCCGGATCCGTTCAGGAAACGTCCGCTTCCGAAACTGCGGATGGTGAAAACGGCGGCACTGACGAGGAGGTGCTGCAGCGACTGGACACGGAATTGCAGCAATTGCGCCTGGCCAACGAACAGCTCCGTACATCCAACGCTGCCCTGCGCGAAGCCAATGCCGAAGGCCTGGGCGATGCAGGGCTGATCAATGCGGCGATGGCAGCAGAGATCGACGGTCTGCGCGCCGCACAGGCGAGTGACAAGGCGCAGGTGAGCGCGGTTCTGGCCCGGCTTGAACCGCTGCTGGCGGCAGCGCCCAACCTGCCCGAAGGAGAGGAAATTTGATGCCCGAAGTGACCATTCATATTGGCGGCCGCGGTTTCGAGGTCTCCTGCCAGGAAGGCGAGGAGAGTTATCTGCATTCTGCGGCCAAGATGCTGGATGATGAGGCGCAGGTGCTGTCGGACCAGATTGGCCGTATGCCCGAAGCGCGCATGCTGCTGATGGCGGGGCTGATGCTGGCGGACAAGACCGCAGCGGTCGAGGACCGCATCAAGGAAGTCGAGGCGGTCCTGGCTGAGCGCGAGGCGGAACTGGCCGCGCTGAAGGCACAGCCCGCGCCGGAGCCGGAGCGGATTGAAGTGCCTGTCGTGCCCCCTCAGGTGGCTGAAACCCTGGCCGAACTGGCCGCCCGCGCCGAAGCCATGGCGCAGGAGATCGAAGAAAAAGCCTCTGCCGCGCAATAGACGGCGGGGCGCTGCGCTGTCGGGGGCGATCGGTTTTCGATGTCGCTCGCCGAATGTGCGAATCCGAAACGTAAAAAAGGCCTGTCACGCGTGCTGCGGACAGGCCTTTTTGATGTTGTCTGGTCGTGCGGCTTAACCGTTGGCTTCGCGGATCTTATCTGCTGCGGCCTTGTCAAAGCTGACGCCGTTCTGTTCGAACATGCCGTCGAGTTCACCGGAGAGGGTCATTTCGGTGATGATGTCGCAGCCGCCGACGAATTCGCCTTTGACATAAAGCTGCGGAATGGTCGGCCAGTCCGAGTAATCCTTGATTCCGGCGCGGATCTCTTCGTCGGCCAGCACGTTGACGTCGGTATAGTCAACGCCGATGTAGTTCAGAACACCGGCCACGCGGGAAGAGAAGCCGCACTGCGGCATGTCCTTGGTGCCTTTCATGTAAAGCACCACGTCGTTGGATTTGACGGTTTCGTCGATGCGGGTTTTTGCGTCGCTCATGTTGCGTTTCCTTCTGGCGGATGTGCCGTTGTTCTGCTGCCCGAGATATAGGGAATAATGTGGAGAATTCCAATCCGGGCCGGGGAACGGATGTGTGAGGCTCTGCGCGCTCAGCTCTTGTCTTTGGGAACAAAGAGGCGGGCATATTCCTGCGGGTCCTTGGGGACCTTCCAGGTCCTGACAGATCCGCCGCCCATGCCGGACTGATAGTCCGAGCGCAGCGTGTGATAGTCCGGGTCGCTGTCGTCCTCTTCCGTTGGTGCGCGTCGTTGACCGATGACGGCAACAACTGCCGTCATCACAATAACGCCGACCACCAGAAAGGACATGAACAGCGACATGTGTGCTACTCGGGCGCCTTGGTGGTCAGGGCAAGGGCGTGCAACTCTCCATTGGCGCCGTCCATTTTGCCTTTGAGGGCCGCGTAAACGGCGCGCTGCTGCTGCACACGGTTCTTGCCGCGAAAGCTTTCATCGACGACCATCGCGGACATATGGACGCCGTCGGTGCCACCGACCTGGATTTGGGCATCGGGAAAGGATGCGCGCAGAAGCTCTTCGATTTCATGGGCCTGCATGGGCATTGCGTGGGATCCTCGTGGTTCTGTTCGCTAAAAATGTAGGCCCGACGGAGAGGCAGTTCAAGCAGGGAGATGCTCCCGCCGCGCAAGACCTGATTGAAAATCAGACCGTGCGAGTTGGGCCCGGCAGCGCGCGATGCGCGCTGCCGGGCCCAAGGCCGTAAAGGGGGGCTTGCCATAGGCAAGGGCACCTGCGGGCGCGGGAGGGCGCCCTTTTGTGTTTGATATCAGGCGACGGCCTCGGCAAAGCTGCTGCGGAAAATCTGCGACAGCTCTTCCAGCGGCGCTTCGCTGCCACCGATTTTTACCGTGTCACCGGTGAAACGGCCCACGGTGGTGACGCTGACACCGGCCTGACCGGCTGCCAGCATCAGACCTTCGGCTTGATCAAAGTTGCAGGCGACCAGATAACGGGCCTGATCTTCGCCAAACAGGGTCGGGGTGTCACCGGCATCGATCTGGACGCCAACGCCAGTGCCCTCGGCCAGTTCAAAGGCCGCCAGCGCCAGACCGCCATCCGCCAGATCGGTGCAGGCCTTGATCAGCTCGCGGTTGGCGCGGATGAATTCGCCGTTACGCTTTTCCGCTTCCAGATCCACCGTCGGCGCATCTCCGTCCTCGCGGTTGAAGACTTCCGCCAGAAGGGCCGACTGACCCAGGTGGCCAGTGGTTTCACCGATCAGCAGGGCGATATGGCCTTCGCGCACTTCACCGGTGATCGCCTCTTCGCCCTCGGCGATCAGACCCACGGCACCGATGGTCGGGGTGGGCAGGATGCCCTGTCCGTCGGTCTCGTTATAAAGCGAGACGTTGCCCGACACGATGGGCATGTTGAGCGCCGCGACCGCTTCGCCGATGCCTTTGATGGCGCCGACGAACTGGCCCATGATCTCGGGCTTCTCCGGGTTGCCGAAGTTGAGGTTGTCGGTCGTCGCCAGGGGCAGGGCGCCCACGGCGGAGAGGTTACGATAAGCCTCGGCCACCGCCTGTTTGCCGCCCTCAAAGGGGTTCGCCTTGACGTAGCGCGGGGTCACGTCGCTGGTGAAGGCCAGCTGTTTTCCGGTGCCATGCACCCGGACGATGCCGGAGCCTGCACCGGGGCGGCGGGCGGTGTCGCCCATCACGGTGGTGTCGTATTGTTCATAGACCCACTGTTTGCCCGCATAGTTGGGCGAGGTGATCAGCGCCTTCAGCCCGTCGATGGGATCAATGGTGGGCACATCCGCATCTGTCAGCGGTTCTGCGGCGGGCGTTTCGACCCAGGGACGGTCGTATTCAGGCGCAGAGGACGCCAGTTTCGACAGAGGCAGGTCGGCCATCACCACGTTGTTGTGCTGGATCAGGAAACGGTCCTCGGCGATTGTTTCGCCGACGATGGCAAAATCGAGGTCCCATTTTTCGAACACTGCCTTGGCTTCGGCCTCTTTCTCGGGCTTCAGCACCATCAGCATCCGCTCCTGGGATTCCGATAGCATCATTTCATAGGCAGTCATGCCTTCTTCGCGTTGGGGGACGTCTTCGAGGTTCAGCTTGATGCCAAGCTCACCCTTGTCGCCCATTTCCACCGCCGAACAAGTGAGACCAGCTGCGCCCATGTCCTGGATCGAGATCACCGCGCCGGTCTGCATCAGCTCCAGCGTTGCTTCCATCAGGCGTTTTTCGGTGAAGGGGTCGCCAACCTGAACGGTGGGGCGTTTTTCCTCGATGGTGTCGTCGAATTCGGCTGAGGCCATGGTGGCGCCGCCGACGCCGTCACGTCCGGTCTTGGCGCCCAGATACACCACCGGCATGCCGACACCGGATGCGGCGGAGTAGAAGATGCTGTCGGTCTTTGCGAGGCCCGCAGCGAATGCATTCACCAAACAGTTGCCGTTATAGGCAGAGTGGAATCGAACCTCGCCGCCTGCGCAGGGCACACCGAAACAGTTGCCGTAGCCGCCGATGCCTTCGACCACACCGTTGACCAGTTGCCGGGTCTTGGGGTGGGACGGCTCACCAAAGGACAGCGAGTTCATCGAGGCGATTGGCCGCGCGCCCATGGTAAAGACGTCCCGCAGGATGCCGCCAACCCCGGTTGCCGCGCCCTGATAGGGTTCGATGTAAGAGGGGTGGTTGTGGCTTTCCATCTTGAAGACCACCGCATCGCCATCGCCGATATCGACGATACCGGCATTTTCACCCGGACCGCAGATGACCTGGGGCCCCTCGGTGGGCAGGGTGCGGAGCCATTTCTTGGACGACTTGTAAGAGCAGTGCTCGTTCCACATCGCCGAGAAGATGCCCAGCTCGGTAAAGGTGGGTTCCCGTCCGATGATTTCCAGGATCAGTTGATATTCCTCGGAGTTCAGTCCGTGGTTTTCAATCAGTTCGGGCGTGATTGCTGGTTCCTGCATCCGTGTCGTATCCCCAGTGGCTGCGGTTGCGCGCCTTTTAGGGCAAGGAAGCGCACGGGGGAAGGGCAAAGCGTATGTATCATTGAAGGCAGGGCGTTTCGTCGCTGCGAGAAGGTCCGGCTTGAGGAGGGGTGCCATGCTCGAATTGCCTGAAAAATGTGCAGACCGTCATTGGGGGCCGGAAAATGCCGTCATTATCCGAGCATGTCAGAAAACTGGGCAATGATCACCGGGGAAAGGGTTGCAGCTGGCGGTGTGGATGCGAGACGTTGAATGTGTCCGGCGCTTCCGAGCGGCTTGAGACCTGATTGAAAGCCTCAGGAGCTGGACCAAATGGCCAAAAAAAAGGCCGAGCACTAAGCTCGGCCGAAGTCCAACAGGGAGGTATGAAGTGCGCCTTGGCGCCGTCTTCATGAGGGTCATTTAGGGATAGAGCTTCTCTGCTTCAAGAATTTTCCGTGTCAAATTGCGTCATTTCTGGTATGCATGTTATGCATAGCTTAACGCCTGCTGACCTAAGGTCAGAGTTTCCCCATCTCTTTCATATGTTTGCGGTGCGCCATGATCTCGGTTTGCACGAAATCACGGAAAGCTGACACCCGCTGCGAGTGACGCAATTCTTCCGGATAGGCCAGGTAGACAGGCACACCACTGGTGTCCTCATGCGGCAGAACCTGTACCAGATCGGGGAAATCCTCGGTGACATAGTCAGGCAGGATGCCGATTCCCAGATCGTGAAGCACGCCCTGCAGGACCCCGAAGTAGTTGTTGACCGACAGCATCGAGCCCGGACCGTGGGTGATCAGCTTCTGGACCAGCACAGCGGCAGAACCGACCTGGGCCGAATTCTGGTTCTGGCAGATCAGACGGTGGTTCTTGATATCTTCGGCGGTCTGCGGCGTGCCGTTGCGGTCCAGATATGCGCGAGACGCATAAAGTCGCATCTGAACCGTCATCAGTCGCTTGCGCACCAGGTCCGCCTGGCTCGGCTCTTTCATCCGGATCGCAACGTCGGCTTCGCGCATGGGCAAGTCCAGAACCCGCTCTT
This sequence comes from Phaeobacter sp. CAU 1743, assembly GCF_039839315.1. Classification (NCBI taxonomy): domain Bacteria; kingdom Pseudomonadati; phylum Pseudomonadota; class Alphaproteobacteria; order Rhodobacterales; family Roseobacteraceae; genus Phaeobacter; species Phaeobacter sp. CAU 1743. The sequence goes on from NZ_JBDOQR010000005.1 coordinate 15,067, forward strand.
CCAGCATCAGGTCGATTTTCAGATTGGGATATTGCTCAAAGAGTTTCGTCAGCCTGGGTGCCAGCCACAGGGTGCCAAATCCGAATGTCGTGGTGACGCGTAATTCGCCGAACACTTCGTCCTCGCTGTCGCGGATCCGGGCCGAAGCCGCTTCGAGCCGTTTGGACATGGATTTGGTCGCGTCGAACAGCAGCTCGCCCTGTTCGGTCAGGATCAGCCCGCGCGCGTGACGGTGAAATAACGTCGCGTTCAGGCTTTCCTCAAGCGCACGAATCTGGCGGCTGACCGCGGATTGCGACAGGTTAAGCTTGTCCCCGGCGTGGGTCAGGCTGCCGACATCTGCCACGGCGTGAAAAATTCTAAGCTTGTCCCAGTCCATATCCGTTACTTTCGTTGTGCCCATATCAGCCTATATGAAACCTGACACTTGGATCAATTTCCGAATGCAGAAGCACGCTTCCGGAGGGGGATATTGACAACAGTGGGTATACAGGTCAGTATTTGTGACCTAATATCGATGGAAATTATTGCAAGCCAGTTGTGGTTGGGAGGACCGGATGAGCACGCAAAAGATCTCGTTGAATGACAAATATGATCTGAGCAAATCGCCCGTCATGCTGAACGGCACGCAGGCGCTTGTGCGCCTGATGCTGATGCAGAAGGCGCGGGACACGGCAGCCGGTCTCAACACTGCTGGGCTTGTTACCGGCTATCGCGGATCGCCGCTTGGCGCTGTCGACATGCAGATGAGCCGGGCCGAAAAGCAGCTGAAAGAGGCCGATGTCACCTTTCAGTACGGTTTGAACGAGGATCTGGCCGTCACCGCCCTATGGGGCGCGCAACAGGCCGAAATCCGTGGTGAAGGCAAATTCGACGGCGTATTCGGCCTTTGGTATGGCAAGGGGCCGGGCGTTGACCGCGCCGGCGATGCCTTCCGCCACGCCAATATGGCAGGCAGCTCCAAAAACGGCGGCGTGCTGGTGGCGATGGGCGACGACCACACCGGCGAAAGCTCCACCGTGCTGCACCAGTCCGAATGGGCGCTGATGGATGCCTACCTCCCGATCCTCAGCCCCGCTGGTGTGCAAGAAATCCTGGATTTCGGGCTTTATGGCTACGCGCTCAGCCGGTTTTCCGGTCTCTGGGTCGGCCTCAAGACGATGAAGGACACCATCGAGGTAACTTCGGTCGTGGATGCAAGCCCGGACCGGGTGAAACTGGTTACCCCCGATTTTACCATGCCGCCGGATGGGCTGAATATCCGCCTGGTGGATGATCGTTTCCAGCAGGAAGACCGGATCATCGACCAGAAACGCTTTGCTGCCGAGGCATTCAGCCACGCCAACAAGATGGACAAACGCATCTGGGGCAAACCCGGTGCCAAGATCGGTTTCGTGGCCGCGGGCAAGAACTGGCTGGATCTGGTCCATGCCATGTCTCTGTTGAATATCGACGAGGCCATGGCCGAACGTCTGGGCATCACCACATACAAGGTCGGTCAGGTCTGGCCGCTGGACATGAAGGGCTTCCACGATTGGGCCGAAGGTCTGGATCTGATCGTCGTGGTCGAGGAAAAGCGCAAGCTGATCGAGGTGCAGATCAAGGAGGCGATCTTTGACGACCGCCGTGGTCGCCGGGTTTACGGCTGGCACAAGGGCGGCGGAGCGGGCTCCATGCACGGGCCGGAACTCTTCCCGACGCGCTATGCGCTCGACCCCATCATGATCGCCGAGAAGCTGGGCGAGATTCTGATCGAAGAGGGCCGCGACACCGAAGCAATCCGCGCCGGGCTGGCCAGCCTGGACGAGGCGCGCCGCGCCGACAACGCCGAAGAAATCGCCGCGCGCCTGCCTTACTTCTGCTCGGGTTGTCCGCACAATTCTTCGACCAAGATCCCTGAGGGCAGCCGTGCCTATGCCGGGATCGGCTGTCACTTCATGGTGCAATGGATGGACCGCGAGACCATGGGCTTTACCCATATGGGCGGCGAAGGCGCCAACTGGATCGGCGAGGCGCCGTTCTCCAAGCGCAAGCATGTGTTCCAGAACCTTGGCGATGGCACCTATAACCACTCCGGTGTGCAGGCGATCCGTGCTGCGCTGGCCGAAGGCACCAATATTACCTACAAGATCCTCTATAACGATGCGGTGGCCATGACTGGCGGTCAGGGTAACGAAGGTGGTCTCAGCGCTTATCGCATCGCGCATGAGTTGAAGGCGATGGGGGTGGAGCATCTCGCCATCGTTTATGACGAGAAAGAAGAGATCGATTTCAAGCAGTTCCCAGCCGGGGTTCCCACCTATGAGCGGGCCGAGCTGATGAACGTGCAAAAGCAGATGGAAGAGGTCGAAGGCGTTTCTGCCATCATCTATGTCCAGACCTGCGCCGCCGAGAAACGCCGCCGTCGCAAGCGGGGCCTGTTCCCCGATCCCGATCAGCGCGTGTTCATCAACTCGGACGTTTGCGAAGGATGCGGCGATTGCGGGGTGCAATCCAACTGTGTCTCTATCGTACCCAAGGAAACCGAACTGGGCCGCAAGCGGGCGATTGATCAGTCCTCCTGTAACAAGGACTTCTCCTGCCTCAACGGCTTCTGCCCCTCCTTCCTGACCATCGAAGGCGCCAAGATCCGCAAGGAAGCCACGGCCGAGTTGAAACTGCCCGATCTGCCGATGCCCGACCTGCCCAAGATCGAAGGCACCCATAACGTGGTGATCACCGGCGTTGGTGGGACTGGCGTTGTGACCATCGGCGCGGTGCTGGCGCAGGCAGCACAGATCGACGGCAAAGGTGCCGGCATGATGGAGATGGCCGGTCTCGCGCAAAAGGGCGGCGCAGTGCATATCCACTGCCGTATTGCCGAAACGCCTGACGACATCAGCGCCATCCGCGTCGCTACTGGCGAGGCGCACGCGCTGATCGGTGGCGATCTGGTGGTAAGTGCGGGCGCCAAGACCATCGGGTTGATGCGCACCGGCCAGACCGGCGGTGTGGTGAACAGCCACGAGATCATCACCGGCGATTTCACTCGCGACACCAACTTCCAGCTCCCCACTGACCGGCTTGAGGTGGCGCTGGAGGCACGCCTGCGCGAGCGGCTCGATATGTTCGACGCATCGCAGCTTGCGCAGGCCACAATGGGGGATTCGATCTTCTCCAACATGATGGTCTTTGGCGGGGCTTTCCAACGCGGTCTGATCCCGGTCAGCCTTGAGGCAATCACCCAGGCGATCGAGCTGAACGGCGCTGCGGTGGAAAAGAACCTGCGTGCCTTTGAAATCGGTCGCTGGGCGGTGCTGCACCCCGAAGAGGTCGCCAAGCTCATCAAACCCGCCAACGTAGTGGAGCTGCCCAAGACGCTGGATGAAAAGATCGCCTATCGGCAGGATCATCTGACCGCCTATCAGGGCAAGGGGCTGGCCAAACGCTATATGAAGATGCTGGATGGCATCGACGATGCACGCCTGAAGGAAGCCGTCGCCAAGGGCTATCACAAGCTGCTGGCCTATAAGGACGAATACGAGGTGGCGCGTCTGTTGTTGAGCAGCCGCGAAAAGGCCGAGGCGCAGTTTGAGGGTGATCTGAAGATCTCTTACAATCTGGCGCCGCCGATCCTGGGCGGGGTCGACGCCAACGGACGCCCGAAAAAGCGCCGTTTCGGCCCAAGCATGGAGCGCGGTCTGAAGCTGCTGGCGAAGTTCAAAGGTCTGCGCGGCACGCCGCTCGATATCTTTGGCTATACCGCCGAGCGCAAGATGGAACGGGCGCTGATCAAGCAATACGAGCGCGACATGAAGGAATGGCTGGCTAAAGCCTCGCCTGAGATCATGGACCCGCTGGTCGCTCTGGCCGAACTGCCGCTGCAGATCCGTGGCTTTGGTCCGGTGAAGATGGAAAGCGAGCAGAAGGCGGCGAAACGACGCGAAGAACTGCTGGCGGTTCTGCGTCAGGGCGGTGCTCCGATGAAGAAAGCGGCCGAATAAGCCGCAGGGGTGTTCTCCCGCCCGGCAGATGACAGCCGGACGGCTGCCTCTTGCCCGTTGGGCCCGGCGCCGCGCATCTGCGCGGCGCTGCTGCGTTCTGGGGCAGGGCGCGGGATCCTGCCGTAGACCGGTCATGAGTCTGTTACGGGGATCTGAGATGCTGTTATGCCTAACCGGTCACCTTGGTGATTCCGTCCAGAAAGACCCAGCCCATGTCCGAGATGCAGCAACTGTCCGGCAATACCCAATCAAGAAAATCCCGTCCTGGAAAAATCCGGTCCAGCGCGCGCCAGATCGCGCGGGAGATCTCTTACGCGCATTCGGCGCAGACCCGTTCGGGGCGTCTGGTGATCCGAATGATGGAGAATACCACGGGCCGTCTGAAGCTGATCCGGCGCGCTCGGGGGTATGAACAGGAAGTCGCGGGTGGGCGCAGTTTCTGGAGCGTCATCGCCGAACGCTATGGTCTGTCGCTGGAGATCATCGGCGGCGCGCTGTCCAATATCCCGCGCGACAAGCCGGTCGTTCTGATCGCCAATCATCCTTACGGGATCCTTGATGGGCTGATGATGGGGCACATCCTTGCCGAAACGCGCGGGGATTTTCGTATTCTGGCGCATCAGGTGTTCGGCAAGGCGGAAGATCTGAACCGCGTCATCCTGCCGATTGATTTTGCCGAAACCAAGGAGGCGCTGCGCACAAACCTTGAGACCCGCAAAACGGCGCTCAGCTATCTGGGGCAGGGCGGCGCCATCGGGATCTTTCCGGGCGGCACGGTTTCCACGGGAGCAACGCCCTTTGCCCGGCCGATGGATCCGGGCTGGCGCAGCTTTACCGCGCGGATGATTGCCAAATCCGATGCGGTTGTGGTGCCGGTCTATTTTGACGGCCACACTTCGCGCTTGTTTCAGATCGCCAGCCATCTGCACGCTACGTTGCGCATGGGACTCTTGATTAAGGAGTTCCACAAGCGGGTCGATACAACGGTGCGGGTGGTGATCGGGGAGGCGATCGGGCGCGACAAACTTGACCCTTTGACCGGGGATGCCAAAGGAATGATGGATTTCCTGCGCAAAGCGACGTATGAGCTGTCTCCGACTCCTCTCGATCCGGGCTTGCGCGGGTTCGAGTTTGAAGAGAAACATCGCGCCTGAACGTGGCATCCGCGAAAGAAGAACATGGCAGTAGGCATTTTTGATTCTGGTCTGGGCGGTCTGACCGTGCTCGACGCTGTGCAGCGGCGTCTGCCGGAGGTTGACCTTATCTATTACGGCGACAGTGCTCACGCCCCCTATGGCGTGCGCGATGCCGAGGATGTCTATCAGTTGACCAAGGCCGCCGTGGAAGACATGTGGGACAAGGGCTGCGATCTGGTGATCCTGGCCTGTAACACTGCCTCGGCGGCGGCGCTGCGGCGCATGCAGGAGGGCGGTCTGCCCAAGGGCAAGCGCGTGCTTGGCGTCTTTGTACCGCTGATCGAAGCACTGACCGAGCGCCAGTGGGGCGATAATTCGCCGCCGCGCGAGGTTGCGGTGAAGCATGTGGCGCTGTTCGCAACGCCCGCGACCGTATCCAGCCGGGCGTTTCAGCGGGAACTGGCCTTTCGCGCCATTGGTGTCGATGTGGAAGCGCAGGCCTGTGGCGGTGTTGTCGACGCCATCGAGGAAGGCGACATGATCCTGGCTGAGGCGCTGGTGCGCAGCCATGTGGATGCGCTCTTGCGCAAGATGCCGCATCCCGAGGCTGCTATCTTGGGCTGCACCCATTATCCGTTGATGGAAAAGACCTTTCAGGAGGCGCTTGGCCCACAGGTCAAAGTGTTCAGCCAGGGCGATCTGGTCGCCGACAGTCTGGCTGATTACCTTGAGCGGCACCCGGATATGTACGGCACCGGCAAGGCAGGGTTCTACACCACTGGCGATCCGGCGCGGGTCAGCACCCATGCGACCCAGTTCTTGCGACGACAAATCACCTTTGAAGCAGCCTGATCCGGCGCTTCCACGGGGACGGCTTTCTGTCGTCCTTTTGGGCGGATCGCCTGTCGGCTGCGGCAGTTTTCCCTATTCTCACCGCCTGTTGCTGCGGTACAAATCACCTAAATTCAAAAGACGAGGTCTGACATGACCCACAAAGTGGCTATCCTTGGCGCCAGCGGTTACACTGGCGCGGAACTGGTGCGGCTGATTTCCCAGCACCCCAGCATTGAAATCGCGGCGCTTGCCGCTGAGCGTAAGGCGGGGCTGTCCATGGCCGAGGTGTTCCCGCACCTGCGCCATCTGGACCTGCCGACCCTGTGCAAGATCGGAGAGATCGACTTTTCACAGATCGACCTGTGTTTCTGCGCCCTGCCGCATAAAACCAGCCAGGAAGTGATCGCAGCCCTGCCGAAGGATCTGAAGATCGTCGATCTGTCGGCGGATTTCCGGCTGCGCGATCCGGCGGAATACGAGAAATGGTACGGCAACCCCCATGCTGCGCTGGAGCAGCAGGAAGAGGCGGTTTACGGCCTTACCGAATTCTACCGGGATGAGATCCGGGGCGCGCGTCTGGTGGCCGGCACTGGCTGTAACGCGGCCACCGGGCAGTTCGCGCTGCGGCCGCTGATCACCTCGGGCCTGATTGATCTGGATGAAATCATCCTGGACCTCAAATGCGCGGTCTCTGGTGCGGGCCGGGCGCTGAAGGAAAACCTTCTGCATGCGGAACTGAGCGAAGGCTACAATGCCTATGCCATCGGTGGCACGCACCGGCATCTGGGTGAATTCGACCAGGAATTCTCGAAACTGGCCGGGCGTCCGGTCAAGGTGCAGTTCACCCCGCATCTGGTTCCCGCCAACCGGGGTATTCTGGCGACGACCTATGTCAAAGGCGACGCCGAGGCGATCCACGCGGCATTCGTTTCTGCCTATGCCGATGAACCCTTTATCGAGGTTCTGCCCTTTGGCACTGCGCCCAGTACCCACCACGTGCGCGGCTCCAACTTCTGCCATATCGGCGTGACCGCAGACCGGATCGAGGGGCGCACCATCGTAATTGCGGCGCTGGATAACCTGACAAAAGGTAGCAGCGGCCAGGCCTTGCAGAACGCCAACCTGATGTTAGGTGAAGACGAAACTGCGGGTCTGATGATGGCGCCGCTGTTCCCCTAGGGCGCCAGACCCGGACGAGCACAGGACGGTAACGATATGAAAAACCTCAAAAAGCAGCGCCGCATTCAGGTGATCGCATTGGCGACAGTTGCCTTGATCGTGTCGACGGCTTTGATCGGCTATGCGATGCGGGACGGGATCAACTACTTCCGTTCGCCTAGTCAGGTGATGGCCGAGCCGCCGGTGCCGACAGAGGTTTTCCGTATTGGCGGTCTGGTCGAAGATGGCAGTCTCGTGCGCGGTCAGGGCGAAACCGTTCGCTTTTCTGTGACTGATGGCGGCGCAACCGTGCCGGTGACCTACGCGGGTGTGCTGCCGGACCTGTTCGAGGAAAATCAAGGCATGGTCGGCACAGGCCGTTACGTCAACGGTGTGTTCGAAGCCTCTGAAATTCTGGCGAAACATGACGAGACCTACATGCCCAAGGAAGTCGTGGACGCGCTGAAAGAACAGGGTGTCTATCAGGAGCCGGACGCCTGAGGTTCGGAACATTCCCAAACAGCACTAAATGAAAACGGGGGCCTTGGCCCCCGTTTTGTTTCAGCAGATCCTGCGCATGGCGCAGGTCTTATGGGAAGAGTTTCTTCACATAGCCGGGCAGGGCGAAAGCCGCCTTGTGCACCTCGGGCGTGTAGTAATCGGTTTCAATCCCGGCAGCGGCAAAGCGTTTTTCCAGATCGGCCAGCGACACGGTGCGCGCGGATTTGGAGTGGCTGCCCCAGCCAAAGGCCATCGGACCACCCGCATAGGTCGGGATCGTCGCCAGATAGCAGCTGTGATCGGCAAACAGCGTCTTGAAGGCGCGCATTGTGCCGGTCAGCTCGTCCCCTTGCATGAAAGGCACGCCGTTCTGGGTGACGATGATACCGTCATCGGTCAGCGCGCGGGCGGCGTGGCCGTAGAAGGTATTGGTGAACAGCACCTCGCCCGGGCCGATCGGATCGGTGGAATCGACCACGATCACGTCGAATTTCTGATCTGTTTCACGCATGAAGGCGGCGCCATCGTTGATCACCAGATTAAGCCGTGGATCGTCAAAGGCGCCCTGGCTCAGCATCGGCAGGTATTCCTTTGAGAAATCCACCACACCGGCGTCGATCTCGACCATGGTGACATGTTCGACCGAGGCGTGACGCAGCGCCTCGCGGGCCATTCCGCCATCGCCGCCGCCGATGATCAGCACACGTTTTGCGGCCCCATGCGCCAGGATCGGCACATGGGTCAGCATCTCGTGGTAGATGAAATTGTCGCCTTCGGTGGTCTGTACCACGTCATCCAGCGTCAGGATGCGGCCGAACGTACCGTTCTGAAAGACCTTCAGGCGCTGATGCTCGGTCTTGCTGTCATAAAGCATCTCATCCACGCGCAGGGATTGCGCGTAGTGATCGTGCAGGCGTTCGGTGATCCAGGTTTCGCTCATGCCGCGACCTCCTTGGCGATCAGCTCCTCCCCGCGCAGAAGTTCCCGGACCTCCACGTGATCGGTGGAAAAGGCCTCTTTCAGCACGCCGACAGCGCGCCAGGGTTCGGCATCGCCGCACATGAAGACGTCAAAGGCGCCATAGCCGATTTCCGGCCAGGTGTGCACCGAGATGTGGCTTTCGGCCAGCACGGCCACGCCCGACACGCCTTGCGGCGAGAATTTATGGGTGTGGATGTGCAGCAGCGTGGCGCCGCAAACCTCGACGCATTTGCGGAAGGCGTTCTGAATGCGGGTCTCGCAATCAAGGCCCGTGCCGTTCATGACTTCGATGATCAGATGGGTTCCGGCGAATACTTTTCCATCGCGGCGGATGAAATGGTCTTCGCGGTCGCTGTCCACAACGGTTTCGATGATCGCAGCGGGTACACTGCGGGCGGTATCTTCCTCTTGGGCGCCTGTCTCCAGACCGATCCCCAGTTGGAAGAGGTTGGCGTCTTTCATGACACTCCCCTTCGTTCCAGTAGATGACAATCCAGCCGGCCCTTAGCGCCCCCCCGGATAAGGGTCCGGGGTTGGGATCGGTGCCGAAAGTGAGGCGCATCTAGGCCCCATGGCAGATTCGATCAAGGAAAAATTTACCAGGGGCTTTGAAATGATTGAAAAGAAAAAAGGCCGGGGAACTGGCCCCGGCCGTCAGGTGGTTCCGGTACCCGGGGATCAGGGGCGCCAGAACGGAAGAGTGGCTTCATAATGGGCGTCCTCGCGGGAGAGCCCGATGTCTTGCAATTGTTCCGGGGTCAGGTGGCGGAGCTGTTTACGGCTGCGCTGTCGGACGGACCATTTCGTCATCAGAACCGCGAACGTCACCGCGACCTGAGCCAGCACCGGCAGGGTGGGCTGATTGGTCAGAAAGGTGATGCTGGAATGTACAGGGGTCGCGTGCTGTGTCATGGTCAGATCCTTTATTGTATTGATACAATCCTGTGTTGTTGGTACGATCACTTGATACAAAGTTCCGACTCAGCTGTCTAAGGAAGCATTGTAATGGGTACAATTTGGGCGCCGAGCCTTGGTGACAAGCCTGGACCGAAGTATCAGCGGGTGGCCGATACAATCCGCGCAGCGGTGGAAAACGATACATTGCGTGTTGGTACAAAGTTGCCGCCGGTGCGCGATCTGGCCTATCAGCTGGGCATCACCCCCGGCACGGTTGCACGGGCCTATTCCACCCTCACGGACGAAGGACTTCTGCAGGCGGAGGTCGGGCGCGGTACATTTGTCGCTGAGCGGCAGACCAAGGTCATGGATGATGTCTGGTCCCGCGAATTGCACCTTCGGGAGGAAAGCGATCCCAACCATGTCAGCCTGTTCAGCCCGCGTCTTGCCGATGTGGGGCAGGTGGCTGCGATCCGGGAGGCGATGAAGAAGGTCGCCGCCGCCGATCCACTGATGTTCCTGAACTACCCGACCCGAGACGCCTACCGCCCGGTGCGCGAAGCGGTGGTGGACTGGCTGTCAGATCAGCCGCTAGGGCCGCTGGATGAAAACCAGGTGGTCCTGACCCATGGCGGTCAGAACGGCATCCTCACGGTGCTGCAGGCGGTCCTGAAGGACGCGCAGCCCACGCTGTTGGTCGAGGATCTTTCCTATGCCGGCTTTCGTCGTGCGTCTGAACTGCTCCGGGCCAAGGTTGTCGGGGTGGGGATGGACGAACACGGGATTCGTCCGGATTCGCTGGAGCTTGCCATCCGCAAGACGGGCGCCACGGTTTTATGTACCAGCCCCGAGGTGCACAATCCGACTGGGCTGTTTACGCCGCAAAAACGGCGCGAGGAGATCATCAAGGTCGCGCGGCGGCATGAGCTGCAGATCATCGAAGATGATTGCTATCGCATGGGAGAGGCCGGTGCGCCCAGCTATCGCGCTCTGGCGCCTGATATCACCTGGCACGTCTGTTCGATCTCCAAGGTTTTGACACCGGCGCTGCGCGTCGGTTTTGCCCTCGCGCCCAAAGGTCACGAACAGGATCTGCGCCGGTCGGCGGAATACAGCTTTTTCGGCCTGTCGCAGCCGCTGGCCGAGCTGATCCGCGTCTTGCTTTCGGACCCGCGCAGCAAGGAGCTGGCCAAAGAGGTGCGCAAGGAAATGGCCAAATATGTGCGTGTGGCGGTGAATGCCCTTGGTGCGTTTGAGTTGACATGGAAAGACGAGGTCCCGTTCCTCTGGCTGAAACTGCCTGCAGGCTGGCGCTCCGCTGCCTTTACTCGCGCGGCAGAAGCTGCAGGTGTGCAGATCAGGTCAGCCGATGAATTCGCCCTGAGGGATGGCCGCGCGCCCAATGCCGTGCGCATCACCATCAATGGGCAGGTTTCTTTGGCTAAGTTCGAAGACGCGATGCTGCGTTTGCGCAGCCTTTTGGACAACCCGCCCGAGCAAATCAGCGTCTAGGGGTGGGGTATTTTGATACCTATTTTTTAACACACTGATTTTGCGTGATAAATTGTTGTTTTGCTGTGTTGACGCAGTGCGGAGATCCCCGTAAACCCCGTCCATCGAATTCAGGTGAGTTGTATTCCGGCTCATCTTCACGACAAACAGGATAGACCTGCCATGAAAACCTTCTCTGCTACTCCGGCAGATATCGAGAAGAACTGGATCCTGATCGACGCCGAAGGCGTTGTTCTGGGCCGTCTTGCCTCGATCGTTGCCATGCGCCTGCGCGGTAAGCACAAAGCGTCGTTCACGCCGAACATGGACATGGGCGACAACGTCATCATCATCAACGCCGACAAGGTACAGATGACCGGCAAGAAGCGCGACGAGCACTTCTACTGGCACACTGGCCACCCGGGCGGCATCAAGTCCCGCACCAAGCAACAGATCCTGGAAGGCGCGCACCCCGAGCGTGTTGTCTACCAGGCTGTGAAGCGCATGCTGCCGGGCAACCGTCTGGCGCGCCAGCAGATGAGCAACCTGCGTATCTATGCTGGTGCTGCGCACCCGCATGAGGCCCAGGCCCCCGAGGTTCTGGATGTCAAATCCATGAACAAGAAAAACACGCGGAGCTGAGACCGATGGCTGATCAGATCAACACTCTCGAAGAGCTGGGCGCCGTTGCAGGCGTTGAAGCTGTCGCTGAAGAAACCATTTCCCGTGAGCCCGTCCGTGACGAGCTGGGGCGTGCCTATGCAACCGGTAAGCGGAAAGACGCAGTCGCACGCGTCTGGATCAAGCCGGGTTCCGGCAAGGTCGAAGTGAACGGCAAAGAGCTGAACAAATACTTCGCCCGTCCGGTGCTGCAGATGATCCTGCGCCAGCCGTTCACCGTTGCCGGTGTCGAAGACCAGTTCGACGTCTACGCAACCGTCAAAGGCGGTGGCCTTTCCGGTCAGGCCGGTGCGGTCAAGCACGGCATCTCCAAAGCTCTGCAGCTTTATGATCCCGCCCTGCGCGGCGCTCTGAAAGCTGCTGGCTTCCTGACCCGTGACAGCCGTGTTGTTGAACGTAAGAAATTCGGCCGCCGCAAAGCGCGTCGTTCGTTCCAGTTCTCCAAGCGTTAATCGCTGGACAGCAGAGCAGAGAAAGGCCGCAGAGAAATCTGCGGCCTTTTTTCGTCGTGTATCAGTGTGGTTTAAACGAGAGATTGAAGCGCGAAGCCACGCGTATGCACAGACCTGGCTGGACGGCCTATTTGTCGGGTTCAATCAGGCCCAGGCCCCGCAGGTAGATCATGATCCCGCTTTCGAGCAGATCCTCGGGCGAGAAGGGCGAGGTGGCACCGGGCGTGCTGCGGGCATAAAGCTCCACAACGCCGTGGCTCAGCGCCATGATATGGGCGGAAAACATCGCTGCGGGCGGGCGTTTTTCGGCCGGGATGTGCTGGCTCAGATCCGCAGCAGCCTTTTCCAGAATGCCCCGTGCGCGGGCAGCGGCATCCGCCAGTTCGGGCGTGCGGTTGACGGAAATACCGCTTTCGAACATCGCGATGTAATGGCCGGGATGTTTGCGGGCAAAGGCGAGATAGGCCCGTCCCGTTGCCTCAAATGCCGCCAGGGCCGAGGGCTGATATTTGTCATAGGCGTGCTGCATCAGATCGGCGAACATCGGAAAGCCCTGCTTAGCAGCCTCTGCGATCAGATCTTCACGGCCTTCGAAATGGCGATAGACTGCCGCCGGGGTGACGCCCGCCTGTTTTGCCGCCTCGGACAGGGTAAAGCCGGTCGGGCCTTTTGCCTCGATCAGACCCAGCGCAGATTCCACAAGAGCCTGACGCAGGTTGCCGTGATGATAGCCGCGTTTACGCATTCCAGATGTCCGGTCCGCCACAGATGAGGGGATCTACGTCCCCGAGTGCCTCGGCGTTTTTGTTGTCATAATCCAGTCCATGTAGGACCGAACGGATGGCAGCCAGCCGCGCGCGACGCTTGTCGTCCGAGCGGACGACGGTCCAGGGGGCCACCTTGGTGTGGCTGCGGCGGAAGGTTTCGCCGATGGCATCGGTATAGGCGTCCCAGCGTTCCAGCCCTTTTACGTCGATGGTGCTGAGCTTCCAATGCTTCAGCGGATCAGATTCGCGCGCTAGAAACCGATCGAGCTGCTCGGCCCGGCCAACGTTCAGCCAGATCTTGAACAGGTGAATGCCGTCCTCGACCAGAGCCTCCTCGAACCCTGTAACCTGATGGAAGAAGCGCTCGCGCTGCGTGTCGGTGCAAAAGCCAAAGACCTTTTCGACGACGCCGCGATTGTACCAGCTGCGGTCGAAAAATACGATTTCACCGCCCGAGGGCAAATGGTCGATATAGCGCTGGAAATACCATTGGGTCTGCTCAGCCTCGGTCGGTTTCTGCAGTGCCACAACCCGCGCGCCGCGGGGGTTAAGGTTCTCGCGGAAGCGTTTGATTGTGCCGCCTTTTCCTGCGGCATCTCGGCCTTCGAACACCACGGCGACACGGGCGCCAGAGGCTTTGACCCAGGATTGCAGTTTCACCAGCTCGATCTGCAGCGCGTCCATGGATTGCTCATAGGACTTTTTCTTCATCCGCGCTGCATGCGGATAGTCCGAATCCAATATCGCCTTCTTTCCCCCATCGGCGATGGCCTTGCGGATGTCAGAAGGCGCGCCGGTCTCGAAATAGCGGCTGATGGCGCCGTTAAATGGCAATGTCATGGGCAAAACCTTCCTGTCCTCAACTCTTTATAGGGCATTGCGCGGCGCAATGTGACTCCGATTTACCTAAAGCCCGGCGCGGGCGGCGGCGCGGTCCACGGCGTCTGTCACATCCCCGGTGGCCACATGGTGTGGCATGTGGCCAATCCCGTCGAGTAGGGTCAGCCGGGCCTGCGGCACGTCTTTGACAAGTCTTGCGGCGTGCAGATGAACCCCAACGGTTGTGTCGGCGTCGCCATGCACAAGCTCGACCGGTACCTTGATGCGGTCATACTGCGGTACCTGCGCCTTGATATCGCGCAGAAGGTTGGCACGGTGCAGGGCATTGGCCCGGAGCGATCCGCGCCTGAGGGTCAGTCCGGGACCAAAATGCTCGGCGTATCCTTCTGGCACTGGTTGGGGGGCAAAGACATCCTCCAGCGCGCGGGTCACGGTGCGTTCCGGCACATAGGAAGTGATCAGCGGCACCGCCAGACGGCTACCCAGCGGCGAGGCTGTCACTTTGTAGAATGGATCGAGCGAGCCATCCCAAGGGTGCGACACGCCAGAGACCGAGACCAGCGCCGAGAGATCATCCGGATGGTAGACAGCCCAGGCGAGCGCCACGGCCCCGCCATAGCTTTGCCCCAGCACGATGGGACGCTCGGCGCCAAGGCTGGCCGCGGCCTGTTGCAGCAGGGCCGCCTGATCCTCCAGCGTTGCATTGCCAGCTTCTGGCACTGCGGTATAGCCGAGACCGGGGCGATCGAACATCAGCACGCGGAAACGGTCGGCCAACGCAGGGGCGAGGCGAAAGCTCATATCGCGGGTGCTGCCGTTGGAGCCGTGGATCAGCACCAGATCTGGCGCCGAGCCCTGGGGCTGGCCCATCTCGACCGCGTGCACACGGGCATCACCCACCTCAATAAACCGGCCTTCAGGCGGGTGGCTGGCCCTGGCGCGGGCTTCCCGCCGGGATCCTTGCAGGGCGGTGATGCCGACGCCTGCAGCCATGGCAAAGGCAAGCGATAACAATGCGCTATTGACCGATGTTGTTCAGATCGAATGGCGTGCTTTGGTAGATTTGATTGATCCAGTTGCCATAAAGCAGATGCGCATGGCTGCGCCAGCGGTTCTGCGGCGTGCGGCTGGGGTCATCATCCGGGTAGTAGTTGATCGGCACGTTGATCTCGGTGCCATTGGCAACGTCGCGGTCGTATTCTTGCTTCAGCGTATCACTGTCATATTCGAAGTGATTGAAGATATAGAGTGCGCGATGGTTCGGATCCTCGACCAGACAGGGGCCAACCTCATCACTTCCCAGAAGGGTGATGAGCTCTGGATGGCTGTCGATTTCATCCTGTTTCATCTCGGTCCAGCGCGAGACGGGAATGACGCAATCGTCTGAAAACCCGCGTAGGTAGGGCGAGGCAGGCGCGAGGTTCTTATGTCGGAAGCAGCCGAAGGCCTTGTGATCCAGCATGTGTTTCTTGACGCCGTGGAAATAGTTGATCATCGCCATGCCGCCCCAACAGACGCCAAAGGTGGAGTGCACATTGGTCTGCGTCCATTCAAACACCTCGCGCAGCTCATCCCAATAGGTGACGTTGTCGAAATTCAGATGTTCGATTGGGGCGCCAGTGATGATCAACCCGTCAAAGCGCTCGTCCTTCACCTCCTGAAAGGGGCGATAGAATTCGGCCATATGCTCAGCCGCGGTGTTGCGGGTCTGGTGCTCGGTCATCCGGATCAGAGACAGTTCGATCTGGAGCGGCGTCGCGCCGATCAGCCTGGCGAACTGGTTCTCCGTCTGGATCTTCTTTGGCATCAGATTGAGCAGACCGATGCGCAGCGGGCGAATATCCTGACGCGCCGCCTGATCCGGCGACATGACCATCACGCCTTCGTTCGTCAGAACGTCATAGGCGGGCAGGTCAGAAGGGATCTTGATAGGCATGTCAGGTCCTTGCGGTTCATGTGTTGGGCTGAGGGCAAGAGATAAGCTGCCTAGGCGGCACTCTCAAGTGCGCTGGCGATCAAGTCCTCGAAACCAGCCTCGTCGCGCACGGCGCTGATCTGGTCAGCGGTGACGGTCACACCCCAGTTCTGCGCCATCGCCTCATAGCGCGGCTGACGGTGCGCCAGCGCCTGCGCATAGGTCCAGCGAATGAAGGCATCGGGGTCAACATCCGCCTCTGATACATTGTTTTTGCTAAGATAGTCTTCCCAGACCCTGCTCAGGAACTCCGGCTGATAGGACATCGGTTTGGGCGCGCGATCAAAGCGGCGAATCAACTCTTCGGTATGGGCCTCGTCACCTTTGATCCAGACCATCAGCGTGTGTTTGGACAGTTCGGTCAGGACCGGATCGTTCGGATCCTCGGCATCCACCCATTCACAGATCGACCCACCAGTGTCGCAGATGAAATGCGGATAGCCATAAAGCCGCTCGGCCCGGTCGATGAAATATTCGGTATCCAGCAGGGCGTGGATTTCGGCCAGGCGGAACTGTTCCTGACGGCGACGGTATTCGCTCATCGGGAGGCCCCCCATGGCCGGGCTGCCGGGTTTACCGAGGTAGGAGGAGACCGGTGTCAGGTTGTCGAAGGTAATATTCGATCCGATGTAGATCGAATCCGACAGCAGCAGATCCCGCAGGAAGGGAACCTTCATCGCCTCGGCCTTGGCATTGTCGGCGATGTATTCGCCCATGTAGCGGGTGCCGATACGGTAGTCGATTGAGTAGTGGAACCAGCCCCCTGCGCCGCGCAGGATATTGCTGACATAGGTCTTGCCGAGACCCGACATGCCAAAGAACAGCACGCGTTTGCTGGGGGCGTCGCGCCACGCCTGAGCGGAAGAATAAAGCATTGGCATTCCAGATCCTTGATCACCTGGCGCCTTGCTAGCCAGTGTCTGCGGCCGGGTCAATTCCGCCGAAGGCGTCGGGGCAGGGGAATGCGCCCCTGAATGACCAGCAGGCCAAGCGCCAGAAGCGCAAATCCGGGGTAGGCATGGGGCGGCAGGGCCTCGCCCAGCACCACGGCGCCCAGAAGGATGGCAACGGGCGGGATCATTAGCGTCACCAGCATCAGGTTGCCGCTGCCCGCCATCGCCAGCACCCGGTAGTACAGAAGATATGCCCCCGCCGTAGCAAAGACCGCATAGTAGAAAATCGCGAGCCAGGTGACTGGCATCAGATCAAGGCGCGGCACCCCATCCACAACCAGCGTGAGGGGCAACAGGATCAGGGCGGAGCCTGTCAACATTCCCGCAGCGGCCACTTGCGGCTTCAGGCCAGCGAGGTGCTGTTTTGCCCAGACCGCTGCAAACGCGTAGGAGAGCGTGCCGGCCAAAACTGCCAGCTGCGCCGCGCTGCGCGGATCGAAATCTGCAAAACTGCTGAGGCCAATGGCCGTCGATACACCCAGAAACCCCAAGGCGACTCCGATGGCCCGCCGTGCCGTGATCCTTTCATCGGCAAAGAACAGCGCCGCCACCAGAACTCCGAATATCGCCGTTGTGGCATTCAGGATCGAGGTCAGCCCGGTTTCGATATGGAGCTGTCCCCAGGCCATCAGCACGAAGGGGATCACGTTGTTGAGGAGCCCCATCACCAGAAAACTCCCCCAGACCCGGGGCGCGCGCGGCAGCGGCAGACGCAGGAGGAGTACCGCAATCCAAAGGACCACGGCGCCGCCCGCGCAACGGTAGAATACCGAGGTCAGTACCGGCACTTCGTTGAGTGTGATGCGGATCGACAGAAAGGAGGCGCCCCAGAGGCAGGCCAATAGGCTCAGCTCGACCCAGGCGCGGGGGGATATGGAATGCTGTGTTGTCATGCCGCTGTTCTGCGCCGAAAGGGATGCTGCCGCGACCCGTTTCCTGCGGCTTCATCTGCCGTTTGGGCAGAAAGCCCTAGCCGATGCGCGCACCGCGCGGGCGCAGCCTGCCGGACGCATCCAGAATGTTGATGTAGTTCGCAGCGAAAATCACCACGGCGCCGAGCAGGGTCCAGATCACCACCTCTTCGCCGTAAAGGATCATCGCCAGAATCGCGATGGCGGGCAGACGGGTGAAATCGATTGGCATCACCACGGTGGCCGGGGCCAGTGACAGGGCATTGGTCAGACAAAAATGCGCGGTGAGACCGGCAAGGCCAATCAGCACCAGCCAGGGCAGGGTGGTTGCATCGGGTAATGCAACGTCACCGTCCCAGCCTGCCATGGCAAAGCCGAACACCAGCTGCATGGAGGTCAGCCAGAACAGGATCGAGGCAATGCTTTCGTGGCGGGTCAGGCGCTTGGTGAAAATCGCCGTCAGAGCAAAGAAGATGGCGCAGCCAGCAGCCGCCAGAACCCCGGCGTTTATCGTGTCCGGCGAAGGGCGCGCGACGATCAGAATGCCGATGAATCCCAGCATCGCCGCGCCCGCCCGCACCCGCGTCATACGCTCGCCTAGCATCAGGGGTGACAGGATGATCACCCAGATGGGGGAGGTGAATTCAAGAGAGAAGACCTGAGCCAGCGGAATGACCGTTACGGCGAAGAACCATAGGTTCTGGCCGGTAAAATGCGCCAGATTGCGCACCAGGTGCAGCCCCATGCGCTCGCGGCTTACCTGATGCCATTTGCAGGTTAGTGTCAGGATCGCCACCACCACGATCACGCCCACCACGCTGCGGTAGGCCATGATCTCAAAGGTATCGAGCGTCAGCCCCGCCTCGCGCCCCGCGATGGCCATGGAGGAGAACGAGACGATCGAGCCGGTCATCCACAGTGCCGCCTTGGCGATCTGTATTGGCTGCTCTTGCATTGTGTCGTCCCCCGCATGGCTTGTGCAGCAAGAAGGCCCAAATGCCTGGAAGGGTCAAGAGGCGGCTGCGACCTGTGGTGTTTTGGCGTGGGACTGGTCCAGAGTGAAACCCGCTTCCAGGAACTTGGAAACAAGCGCCTCGGGATCAAAACCGAGACGGGACATGAAAGTTTCGATCTCTGCGACTTTTACCGGGGCAGAGGCGGTTGCGCTGGCATTTGCCTTCGGGGGAAGGGTTGGTTCCTTGTCGCGGCCAAGGTCGGCGAGCAGTTGGCGTGCCCCTTCGGCTTTGGTGACATCCTCTAGCTGGGCGTACACAAAATTAATGCGACCGCCATAAACCCGCTCGTAGTAGACCTGCCGACATTCCATTTCGAGCGTGTACCAAAGCGCATGCCCGATAATGCCGAACTTCAGCAAATTGTCCGGGTTCACGATGACGTTCGGGTAATCATGGGACAGGTACCATTGCCAAGCCAGGGTGATGTTTGCGAAATCATTCCGCTGGATGTAGCTGGCGCATTGCTTAGCCAGGTTCCGACGCAGGACGATCACTGTGGCGTCTTTTCTGCGCGGGTGCTCGGCAAGGGTTTCAATCAGACCGCATTTTCCTAATGTATGGTTGGTTTCCGCATAGGGTTCATCATTCGGCAGGCTAGCCATCTTGCGGGACCAGAACCCGCGTACCACGTCGTCCAGCCCGCGCGTGTTGAAGGCGCGCATGGTCCGGATGTCGGGCATTGCTGTTCCAAAATCATCAATATCCAAGCGTTCGTGTACGGCGGGGAAGTCCAGGTTTGCGCTCAGGAAATGGGCAAGCCATGCGCTGCCAGACCGGCCTGCTGCCAGGGAAAATATGAGCTCAGACATGAATTTTGTCCTTTTTTGGTAAGGCGTGTGGGGGACATGCGGCGGAACAGCGGATTCTGGTACCCAAAGAAGTCGATTTCGTCCCTGCACTCCTCCGCGATGATCGCAGCTGCTTTGGGAAACATTGCGTAAGTCTCAGCCACAGATGTGCCTTGTTTGGGCCGGATGTTTCCCTTCGCGCTCAGTGCCTGAAACAGTTCTCTCAGGCCTGGCACCTGCAGTTCCTCTATATGTTCCGCAATGGACTCATAACGGAGATAGTCATCGAGAGCGGCCTCTCCGGTAAATGGGGCGATTTTAGCGTTTTCGCGCAGAAACCCGCGGTGACGGTCGACGAATTCGCCAAAGTTCATTCCGATTGCGGGGCCTCCCTGCCAATAGTACCGAGAAATCGCCACATCGAACGGATCGCGCCAGATGGTGATTTTCCGATAGCTGTTCCACACGTCGGGTGGGATAAGCTTCTTGGCTCGTGGCGCCGAAATGTGGTTGAAGAAAATTCCTGAACTTTGCCAGTATTCCTTCCCCCCTTTGTCACGCCACACCGGGCTGGCGCAATTCTGCGGACCGGGAATTCCGATTGCTTGACGCAGAGCCTCATCACCCGGTGAGATGGGGGTAATGACACTGTCATCATCGCAAAGACTGGACAAAGCGATCTCAAACGAAGTTCCGCCAACCTTTTTCGTCTTGATAAAGATGAGCTTTAAAGGGTGACAAATGATCATGGTACAGCCTCGGGCTTTGATGTGATGCCCTGCAGATTAGGGTGATTTGGTTAAATTTATCTTCGCCTTATCCGAAAAAGCTTAGTCAAAAAAAGACAACGGCGGCACGTAGATGTGCCGCCGTCCTATTGGGATCGTTTCGGGGTCAACCGAATACGTCGGAATATCGATGATCCGGGATCACTCCCACTCGATCGTGCCCGGAGGCTTGGAGGTGATGTCATAGGTACAGCGGTTGATGCCTTTGACCTCGTTGATGATCCGGGTCGCCGTCTCGCCGAGGAACTCGTGGCTGAAGGGGTAGTAATCCGCAGTCATACCATCGACCGAAGTCACGGCCCGCAGGGCGCAGGCGTAGTCATAGGTGCGGCCATCGCCCATTACGCCGACGGTACGCACCGGCAGAATCGCGACAAAGGCTTGCCAGATCTCGTCATAGAGACCGTGTTTGCGGATCTGGTCGATATAGACCGCGTCGGCCTCGCGCAGGATGTCCAGCTTTTCGCGGGTGATTTCGCCGGGGCAACGGATGGCAAGGCCCGGCCCGGGGAACGGGTGACGACCGATAAAGCTCTGCGGCAGGCCCAGCTCGCGGCCCAGCGCACGGACCTCGTCCTTGAACAACTCGCGCAGGGGTTCGACCAGTTTCAGACCCATCTTCTCAGGCAGGCCGCCCACGTTGTGGTGGGATTTGATCGTGACCGAAGGCCCGCCCGAGAAGGACACGGACTCAATTACATCAGGGTAGAGCGTACCCTGAGCGAGGAATTCGGCGCCTTCGATGGTGTCGGCGTGTTTCTGGAACACGTCGATGAACAGCTTGCCGATGATCTTGCGCTTGGTTTCCGGGTCGGACTGGCCTTCCAGTTCCCCCAGAAACAGGTCCTGCTCGTCCGCGTGGATCAGGCGCATGTTGTAATTGTCGCGGAACATGGTGACGACCTCTTCGGCCTCACCTTTGCGCAGCAGACCGTGGTCAACAAAGACGCAGGTCAGCTGATCGCCGATCGCCTCGTGGATCAGCACGGCCGCAACCGAGCTGTCGACGCCGCCGGACAGACCACAGATCACCTGCTTGTCGCCGACCTGATCGCGGATCGCCTGTATGGCCTGTTCGCGGTATGCGCCCATGGTCCAGTCGCCGCTGAACCCGGCCAGCTTGACGAAGTTCTCATAGAGTTTGGCGCCGTTCGGCGTGTGATGCACCTCGGGGTGGAATTGCACCGCGTAGAAATTGCGCGAGACATCTGCGGTGATTGCAAAGGGGGCGTTGGGCGATGTTCCGTAGACCTTGAATCCTGGTGCGATTTCACTGACGTGGTCGCCGTGAGACATCCAGACCTGTTCGCGGTCGCTGTCGTCCTGGAACCATCCGTTCAGCAGCGGCAGGGAGTCGACGGTCGGGGTCACATAGGCGCGACCGAATTCGGCGGTGCCGTGGCCCGACAACACCTTGCCGCCCAACTGGTGCATCATCACCTGCTGGCCGTAGCAGATGCCAAGGATCGGCACGCCATAGTCAAAAATCTCTTGCGGCACGCGGGGGGATCCCTCGCGGGTCACACTGTCCGGACCCCCGGAGAAGATCACGGCCTTGGGCGCCATTTCGCGCACAAAGTCCATCGTGACATTCTGATAGGGGTGGATTTCGCAATAGACGTTCAGCTCGCGCAGGCGACGCGCAATAAGCTGCGTGACCTGGCTGCCAAAGTCGATAATCAGGAGGCGGTCATGGGATGTCTGGCTCATGTCTGGCTCATAGGGGCAGACAGGGCGGCTGGCAAGAGGGCAGATGGCCTGAAACCTGTCTCTGCAAGGATTTGCGCCCCTAAGGTGCGGCTTTGGTGCCTAATCATAGATGCAAGGCCCAGCTGGACGGCATCCTCATCGCAGACGGTGCAATACTGTACAGAAGTGCCCAGAAATTTTGCCGCGAATATGTCGGTTTTCAACCTGATTGGCCGTTATCCTTCGGCGCCGCGCCGGGGCAAGGGCGTAGACACGAGGTCAATGACACGGCTTTGGTGAGGAAAAACAATGACTGAAGCAGCACCGCGCCGGCGCAGCCGGGGGGGCGGAGGCGCCGCCCGTCGCGCCGAACGTTCGAGCATCAAGATCGAAACCGCCAAGTACATTGAGCGGAACATTCCGAACTTTGAAGTTCTGACTGAGGAAGCCATAGAGATTATCGAGACCAACGCCGAGACCATCCTCGAAGAGGTCGGCGTCAACTTCGTCGATAATCCTGCAGCACTGGAGCGCTGGAAGGCCGCTGGTGCGGATGTTCAGGGCGAACGGGTCCGCATTCCCCGTGGTCTGGCCCGCACACTGTGCGAAACCGCGCCCAGCACCTTCACCCAGCACGCGCGCAACCCGGAAAAAAGCGTCGAAATCGGTGGCAAGAGTCTGGTGCTGGCGCCGATCTATGGCCCGCCCTTCGTGCGCGATGCCAAAGGTGGCCGTCGTTATGCGACGCTGGAGGATTTCCAGAAGTTCGTGAAGTTGGGCTATATGTCCAAATGGCTGCACCATTCGGGTGGTACCGTGTGTGAACCGACCGATGTGCCCGTCAACAAGCGTCACCTCGACATGCTGCTGGCGCATATGACGCTGAGCGATAAACCCTTCATGGGATCGGTCACCGAGCCGAGCCGCGCGCAGGATTCGGTTGATATGTGCGGCGTCTTGTTCGGCAAGGAGTTCGTGCAGGACAACACCGTGATGACCTCGCTCATCAACATCAACTCGCCGATGACGTTCGACGATGTGATGATGGGTGCGCTGGAAGTCTATGCCAAGAACAATCAGGCCTGCATCATTTCGCCCTTTATCGTAGGCGGTGCCATGGCGCCGGTGTCGGTCGCCGGCACCCTGACGCAGGTTCTGGCCGAGGTTCTGGCCGGTGTTGCCTATAGCCAGCTGATCCGTCCTGGCGCTCCGGTCATCTTTGGCGCCTTCGTGTCTTCCATCGACATGAACTCCGGCGCGCCGACCTTTGGCACGCCCGAGGCATCGCTGGTGACCTATGGTGCGGGCCAACTGGCGCGCCGTCTGGGGCTGCCGTTCCGTTCGGCCGGGTCGTTCTGCGGCTCGAAACTGCCCGATGCACAAGCCGCCTATGAAACGGCTAACTCGCTCAACATGGGGCTGATGTCTGGCGTCAACTTCATGCTGCACTCCTGTGGCTGGCTCGAAGGTGGTCTTGTGGCTGATTTCGAAAAATTCGTGATGGATGCAGATCAGCTGGGCGTGCTGCATGGGTTGGCCAAGGGCGTCACCGTCAGCGAAGACGATCAGGCGATGGATGCCATCCGCGAAGTAGGTCCCGGCGGCCATTATCTGGGCTGCGCCCATACGCAGGCGAACTTCAAAACAGCGTTCTGGAAATCCGATCTGCTGGATTACAAGCCCTTTGAAACCTGGGAAGAGGAAGGCGCACGCGACACCTATGCGCTTGCCTCTGCGCGGGTTGATCACCTGCTGGCGACCTATCAGCCGCCTGCGCTGGACCCGGCGATCAAGGATGCATTGGAAGCCTACGTGGCCGAGAAAAAGGCGTCCATGCCGGATTCCTTCCTGTAAGCCTCGAAAAACTGTGGGCTGTCCGGCATGGGCTGTCCGGCATGGGCGGTCCTGCAAGGCGGTGGCCATGCGGCTGCCGCCTTTTTCTGTTCTGTCGAATGAGAAACACCCCGAGAGGATCATGTTTCCTTACTGCTCCGCAGGAGATTTGCCTCTCCCATCAGCGCGATCAACACTTCGATATGGCGGCGTAGGTCATACCCCGCATCGCGCAGCAGGCGGCATGCGTTGAGCTCATACTCCATGTCCAACAGTCTCAGGATCGCTGCCGACGGGCTGGGCCGGGCGCCATATCCCAGCAATCGGTTCAGGCTCTTCTCCCGCAGGTAGCTGCTGGCGCCAATTCTGGCGGTGCGGACAAGAAGGCGGGGTCGGTGCAACGCCGCTAGGCGGCTAAGAGCATCTTGCATCGCGCGGGTCCTTTCTGTGACGACGGGCGGCGATGTCATGGCACAACCAAAGCGGGTGTTGCGGCGCAGGGCATACTAGCGCGCGCTGTATTGTCGGTTGATTGATATAAATTTGAAATGAATGATGGTCGGACGCGAAGTTTTGTTTAAAAACAGGTGAGTAGGACGCGATCCCCTTGTGGGTAACCATGGGGGTGCCCCGTGGATTATTCCCTGAACAACAGTCGGGGATCTGATATCATGGGTACACTATCTGTTTCGAAGCTACCGGACTGGCTTCCCGAGGATGCGCAAAGGTATCTGCAGCATACGGAAACAGGGCAATCGATCCGGCAACTGGCCCGTCAGGCGGGCTGTCATCCGTCTACGGTGCTGCGGCAGGTGCGCCGGATTGAGACCCGGCGCGACGACCCGTTAATCGATAGCATTCTGACTGCGTTGGCGTGTTGCCATTCTGGGGCTGAGGAAAGCGGGGCGCTGCCGCCTTCGCAAACTGCCCTGCTTGAAGCCCGTTCTGTTGAAATCCTCACGCGTCTTGCGCAACCCTGCGCTGTTCTGGCGGTGGCCGAGGGTATGGAAACCGCTGTGGTGGTCCGGCAGGGCGATCCGGTCGAGGCGAAGCTGTCGGTGAGCCGCGGGCTGGCCGGGGCGATGGCGCTTTTGACCTGGATTGATTGCACCCGGTCCGGACGGCTCAGCCGCTACCAGATCACCAGTAACGGTCGTAACCTTCTGACCCGGCTGATCGCCGAGCGTGAGAACAAGGCACGCAACCGTGCCGAAAACGGAATCGCGGCCCTTGCCGGGGGGCCCAGCGGCCACAAAGGACAATCGCCACGCCCCAGGCGCACGCGTTATGGCGGCGGGGAGACACCGATGGATATGTTGGCGCGGCTTATCGACAAGAATGGCGAACCCTTCCTGCCGCCCGACTTGGTTCAGGTCGGCAAACGTCTGCGCGAGGATTTCGAAGTGGCCCAGATCGGCAATCACCTGATGCAGGAGGCGGCTTATTTCGGCGGTGAGTCCTGTGCCAGACCTGGACCGACCCCGATGCCAAGCGCAACAGCCCGGGCGGCCCGGGACCGGGCGCGGCGGGCACTGGCCGCCCTTGGCGCCGGGCTCAGCGATATCGCCCTGCGCTGTTGTTGCTACCTTGAAGGGCTTGAGGCGGCAGAGCGGCAGCTTGGCTGGTCGGCGCGATCTGGAAAGATTGTGCTGCGCATCGCCCTGCAGCAGCTGCAATCCCACTACGAATCCTGCGGGCAGGAGGGAGAGAAGGAAAGACTGATCGGACGATAACTATGGCTTGTGGTTTTGTTTGGCCGGGATAAATAGAAGCTATGAACTTCACTCTGCGACAACTGACCTATTTTCAGGCCCTATGCAGCCATCGGAACTTTGGCCGTGCGGCCGAGGCCTGCCATGTCTCCCAACCGGCGCTGTCGGTTCAGATCCGCGCGCTTGAGGACGTGATGGGTGGCCCGTTGGTGGAACGCCGGGCCCGTGATGTGGTGCTAACCCCGCTGGGGCGGCAGGTCCTGGCGCAGGCCGACGCGGTGCTTCAGGCGGCCGAGACCCTGGCCCGCACGGCCCGGGATCAAAGCAGCGGACGACGTAGTCTTGTCCTTGGGGTGATTCCCACCGTTGCGCCCTATCTACTACCCGGAACGCTGGCGCGGCTGCGCGCGGTTGATCTGCAGTTGGCGATTCAAGTGCGCGAGGCCACGACAGAGCGGCTGCTGGCGCTGTTGCAGGCCGGGGAGCTGGATGCAGCGGTGCTGGCCTTGCCCAGTGGCGGTAATGGTCTGGTCGAGGTTGAATTGTTTCGCGACCGGTTCCTGCTGGCGGGCTCCTGCAACCGTCTGGAGCAGATCAATGCCCATGGTCCCGGCATTCGCCCGCAGGATCTGCGATCGGAGCAGCTGATGCTGCTAGAGGATGGCCATTGCCTGACCGATCAGGCGCTCGATATCTGCGGGATGCAACGTACCGCGCCGGAAATCAATATGGGGACGGGATCGCTGGCCACCCTGTCACGACTGGTTGCGGCAGGATTCGGCCTGACCCTGATGCCGGAAATTGCCGCGCAGGCAGAATGCGGCGGTGCAGAAGGATTGCGGGTTCAGAGGTTCCCCGAACCGCAGCCATATAGGCGTATCGGGCTGGTGCGACGCGATTCAACCGACGGCGAAGGCTGGTTCGAACAACTGGCCGAGGTCGTCAGATCGGTGGGGGAAGGGATTGTCAGCCAGTGCAGGCAGGACAGCGGGCACGCGCCGGGCGCGCCCGCTGAAGATCATGAGACCTGAAGATCAGGCTGCAACTTCCGCCTTGGCGGTTTTCAGGTGGTTCAGCACGGTTTCGGGCGAGGAAACGCCATAGGGATCTTCGGCGTGGTTGTCGGACAGGCCGGGCTCTTCGAACCAGGCTTCGATCACACCGTCGTTGACGATGGCGGCATAACGCCAGCTGCGCGCGCCAAAGCCGAGGTTGTCCTTGGCCACCAGCATGCCCATCTTGCGGGTGAACTCGCCAGAGCCGTCCGGGATAACCTGAACGTTTTCAAGGTTCTGCGACTCGGCCCATTTGTTCATCACAAAGCTGTCGTTGACCGACATGCAGTAGATCGCATCGATGCCTTCGGCTTTGAAATCGGCAAAGCCGTTTTCGAAACCGGGCAGCTGGTAGGTGGAGCATGTCGGGGTGAAGGCGCCCGGCAGCGAGAACAGCACAACCCGCTTGCCCGCGAAATAGTCGGCGGTGGTTTTGTCTTCCCAGCGGAACGGGTTCGGGCCTTCGATCGCTTCGTCGCGAACGCGGGTGTGGAAGGTTACCTCGGGCAGTTTGACGCCAGCTTTCATGTCGGTCTCCATATGGTGAAAATCGGTTCTGGGCGCTGGCTTAATAAACTTGCGCAAACGCTGCAATGGGGAATGCTGCACAAGCAATGTTCAGCGCCGCATTGCAGAGATGGATGATCACAAGACTGGCACGATGCCGCTGAAGGCGCGGTTCGGCGGCGGTTGCGAAAGGGTGAAACCAGGGTTGCAGAAATGGCCGTGTCATTGCTCTGCGGCTGTGATACATCAGCGGATGAACAGTTGCCGCAAGGGAAAAACCCGTGAGAGACCTGAAAATCCCCGCGCAGCGCCACCCGGAAAAGGCGCACCGCCCCGATAACGAACAGCCGAAGAAACCCAGCTGGATTCGCGTGAAGGCGCCCGGTGGAAAAGGCTATGCCGACACCCACAAGATCATGCGGGAAAACAATCTTGTGACCGTCTGTGAAGAGGCCGGCTGCCCCAATGTGGGCGAATGCTGGAGCCAGGGCCACGCCACCATGATGATCATGGGCGAGGTCTGCACCCGGGCCTGCACCTTCTGCAACATTGCCACCGGCAAGCCGCCCGAGGAACTGGACGCCTTTGAGCCGGGCCGGGTCGCCCATGCGGTGGAAAAACTGGGTCTCAACCACGTTGTGATCACATCCGTTGACCGCGACGATATTGAGGACGGCGGCGCCGAGCATTTCGCTCAGACGATCCGGGCCGTCCGCCACCGGAGCCCGAAGACCACGATCGAGATCCTGACCCCGGATTTCATCAAATGTGCGCCGGAAGTGCTGGAAACCGTGGTCGAGGCTCGCCCGGATGTGTTCAACCACAATCTGGAAACGGTGCCGGGTCTGTACCCCGAGGTACGTCCGGGCGCGCGGTATTTCCATTCGCTGCGCCTTTTGCAGCGCGTGAAGGAGCTGGATCCGTCGATGTTCACCAAATCGGGCATCATGGTTGGCCTCGGCGAGGACGCGCAGGCGGTGAAGCAGGTGATGGACGATATGCGCGCTGCGGATATCGATTTCCTGACCATCGGCCAGTATCTGCAGCCGACCCCGAAACACCACGCAGTGGATCGTTTTGTGACACCCGAGGAATTCGCCTCTTACGAAAAGGCGGCCTACGGCAAGGGCTTCCTGATGGTCTCGGCCACGCCGCTGACCCGGTCGTCCTATCACGCAGGGGATGACTTTGCCCGGCTGCGCGAGGCCCGGAATGCAAGGCTGGGGCGGGCATGACGCCTGAGCGTCTGGCGCAGCTGACCGCGCTGCGCCACAGGCTTCACACAATCCCGGAAGTCTCTGGCAGTGAAGAAAAAACCGCCGATGTGGTCGCGGAGTATTTGCGCCAACACGCTCCGGATGAATTGTTGACCGGGCTGGGCGGACACGGCGTTGCGGCCGTCTATCGTGGCGCTGCCGAGGGGCCGACGGTGCTGATCCGTTGTGAGCTGGATGGGTTGCCGATCGAGGAAGTCTCTGACGCCGACTACCGGTCGGGTCATGCAGGGCGCGGGCATCTGTGCGGTCATGACGGCCATATGGTGATGGTTGCCGCCCTGGCGGAGGATCTGGCGCGCACCCGTCCGCAAACGGGCCGGGTGGTGCTGCTGTTCCAACCCGCCGAGGAAACCGGCAAGGGCGCTGCGGCTGTTATTGCAGATCCGCAATTTGAACGCATCCAACCGGACTATGCCTTTGCACTACACAACTATCCGGGTCTCGCCGCCGGTGCGGTGGCCCTGTGTCAAGGACCCGCAAATTGCGCGTCGCGCGGCATGCGGATCCGGCTCATGGGCAAGACCTCTCATGCAGCGGCGCCGCAGGACGGGGTATCCCCAGCCGAGGCATTGACCAAGCTGATGCCGGGACTGGTGGCACTGGGGCCGGGCGGAGAGATGTCCGCCGATTTTGCCCGCGTGACCCTGACCCACGCCTGGCTGGGGGAGCCGACATTCGGCATCGCGCCGGGAGAGGCGGAAATCTGGGTCACCCTGCGGACCGTGACCGATTCCCGGATGGAGCAGTTTACGGAGGAGGCCAGCGCGGTTCTTGCAGAGGTTTGCGCGGAAGAGGGGCTGGAATACACCGTTTCCTATGACGATGTCTTTGATGCGTGCGTCAACCACCCTGAGGCAACCGAGATCTTGTCTTTTGGCGCAGAAACAGCGGGTTACCCAGCGCAGTTGTGGCAGGTGCCACAGCCGTGGTCAGAGGATTTTGGTCAATTCTCCAAAGTAGCCAAATCCGCTATGTTCTGGCTCGGCGCAGGCGAGACCATGCCGCAGCTTCACAACCCGGATTATGATTTCCCGGATGAGCTTATCCCCGTTGGGTCTGCGATCTTTGCCGCTGCAATCGACGCTGTTCTGAACCGGGCGCCAGGTGGCAACCACTGAACGAGGTTGCCGCCGATGCCAGACTATGTCGCGGGATCAGGCGCCGTCGTCAGTAAAGCGGACTTTGCCGATATGGGGTAGGTTGCGGTTGCGCTGCGCAAAATCGATGCCGTAGCCGACGACGAATTCATCGGGGATTTCAAAACCGATCCAGTCGGCACGGAAATCCACCTCCCGCCGCGAGGGTTTGTCGAGCAGCGCGATGGATTTGAGCCGGGCGGGCTTGCGGCTATTCAAAAGGCCGATCACGTGGTTCAGCGTGTGACCGGTGTCAACGATATCCTCCACGACCAGCACGTCGCGACCTTCAATGGCGCCGCGCAAGTCCTTGAGAATGCGCACTTCTCGACTGCTCTCCATACCGTCACCGTAGGAGGACGCCTCAAGGAAATCGACCTCGATCGGCAGGTCCAGCTCGCGGACAAGATCGGCGATAAAGACGAAACTGCCGCGCAACAGGCCGACGACGACCAGCTTGTCGGTGTCCCCGAACTCGGCGTGGATATCGCCGCAAAGCTCTTCGATCCGTGCGGCGATGGCCTTGGCTGAAATCATCACATCGATGACATATGGACGCTGTGACATGGCTGACCCCTTGAAATTCCCGCGCGTTCATAGGACATGACGCGGCACGATCATAGTAGGAAATTCGACGAAACCATGCCCACCCATTCGGAAACCCGCCAGCTGCCTTATTCAGCACAGCAGATGTACGATCTGGTGGCGGATGTGGCGCAATATCCCAAATTCCTGCCTTGGTGCGCCGCAGCCCGGATCCGCAGCGTGACGCCACAGGGCGATGCTGAGGTTATGGAGGCCGATCTGGTGATCTCCTTCAAAGTGTTCCGCGAACGCTTTGGCAGCCGGGTGACCCTGTTTCCTGTGGCGCGCAAGATCGATACCGAATACCTCGACGGTCCGTTCCGCTACATGAAATCCAACTGGTCTTTTGAAGATCGTCCCGATGGCGGCTGTAATGTCGATTTCTTTGTCGATTTCGAGTTCAAGAACGCGGTTCTTCAGGGGATCATCGGCGTGGTGTTCAACGAGGCAATGCAGCGCATCGTGCGCGCATTCGAACGGCGGGCGGCGGAACTTTACGGCTAGTCTCCTGCCTTGGTGGCCGGGGCAACCTTGCCACTCGCGACGCAGTGACACCGGCTGACACAAAACAGGCCCCTTCATAAAAAGGGGCCTGCCTCAGGAATTTCAATTCTCTAAGTTGTTGTCTTAACTTGACAGATCGTAGGCCCGTTCACCATGGGCCGAGATATCCAGACCGTTGGTTTCACTTTCTGCATCGACCCGTAGCGCGGTGACAGCAGCGACCACTTTGACCAGAACCACAGTGACAACTGTTGTGAAGATCCCGACGACCGCCAGACCACCCAGTTGCGCAGCCCAGCTGCCTGCACCAAAGACGGCAATCATGATGGTACCGAAGATGCCGCCAACGCCGTGCACGGCAAAGACATCCAGCGTGTCGTCGATCTTCAGCACATTGCGCACCAGATTGACCGCTTCCTGGCACAGGATACCCGCGATGGCGCCGATGATCAGCGCTTCAACCGGGCCGACAAAACCGCTGGCCGGGGTGATCGAGGCAAGGCCTGCGATGGTGCCGGTGACGATGCCGACAACCGAGGCTTTGCCGTATTTGATCTTTTCCCATAGCGCCCAGGTCAGCGATGCCGTGGCGGCTGAAATATGCGTCACGGTCAGCGCCATGGCTGCGCCGCCGTCTGCTGCCAGTTGCGAGCCGCCGTTGAAGCCGAACCAACCAACCCAGAGCATGGCTGCACCGATGACCACGAAGCCGGGATTGTGCGGCGGCGTCGTGCTGTTTTTGCGCGGTCCAAGGAAGACGGCAATGATGATCGCGGCAAGGCCTGCGGTTTCATGCACCACGATCCCGCCGGCAAAATCACGCACGCCGATGTCGCCAAAGATGCCGCCATCGGACAGCATGCCGCCGCCCCAGATCCAATGCACCACAGGCGCATAGCAGAGGAGCATCCACAGCCCGGAGAAGGTCAGCACAAAGCCAAACCCAACCCGCTCCACGTAGGCGCCGACGATCAGCGCCGGTGTGATGATGGCAAATGTCATCTGGAAGGCAAAGAACAGCACCTCGGGCAGGGTGCCTGCCAGGCTGTCTGCATCAACGCCGCTCAGGAACAGCTTGTCCAGCCCGCCCCAGTACCCGCTGGTGCCGCCGCCGAATGCGATGGAGTAACCCGCGACCAACCACAGAACGCTCATCAAACAGGCAATCGCGTAGCAATGCATGAAGACGCTGAGAACATTTCGGGCACGTACCAGCCCGCCGTAAAACAACGCGAGACCGGGGAGCGTCATAAAGAGCACCAAAGCCGTCGCCACAATGATCCAGGCTGTATCAGCTCCGTTCATTTTTGGTTCCTTCCATCAAGA
The DNA here is from genome assembly GCF_039839315.1 of Phaeobacter sp. CAU 1743. Taxonomy (NCBI): domain Bacteria; kingdom Pseudomonadati; phylum Pseudomonadota; class Alphaproteobacteria; order Rhodobacterales; family Roseobacteraceae; genus Phaeobacter; species Phaeobacter sp. CAU 1743. The sequence continues at coordinate 46,843 of NZ_JBDOQR010000005.1, forward strand.
TTGAGTGGTTGGAGGCCGACAAAACGCAAGCGCGATGCTAAAAGAAGCATCACACGGCGCTTGGGTGCTGTTTTTTGCAGCTTTTAGCGAAGCGATTAATTATTGGGCAAGAAATGCGCTCGTTTGCCCGCTTTGTGGACTTAATGTGAAATCGCCCGTTCCAGCAGGGAAAGGGCATGATCCCGGCTGGCGGCGCGAACCTGCGGGCGGCCTAGGGCGCCAAATTCGATGGTCTCCACGTGAGTTTCCCGCCCTTCGGCAGAGAGGCCAAAGCAGACCCGGCCTTCGGGCTTGAACTCAGAACCGCCCGGTCCGGCAATCCCGGTGATCGACACGGCCAGGGTGGTTCCGGCGCGGGCGCGGGCACCTTCGGCCATTTCCCGCGCGACTTCCTCGCTCACCGCGCCGAACGCGTCCAACGTTTCCGGGCGTACGTCGATCATCTGGGTTTTGGCGGTGTTGGAATAGGTCACATAGCCACGATCCAGCACCGCCGAGGACCCCGGGATATCGGTCAGGGCAGCGGCGACCATGCCCCCCGTGCAGCTTTCGGCGGTGGCGATGGTCACGCCTGCCTTGGTGGCGCGGGCGATCAGATCCCCGACATCGACACTCACAGCCCCAGCACCCCGTGCGACAGGCCAGCCAGCAGAGCAACGCCAATGGCGGCAAGGATCCCGGCGATCACATCGTCCATCATCACTCCGACCGCGCCTTTCTTGCGGTCGGCCCAGCCGACGGGGCCGGGTTTCAGGATGTCGAACAGGCGGAACAGCACAAAGGCGGTGACCCAGCCCGGCCACAGGGCGGTGATGTCGATGCCGTGGGCCCAGGACGGATAGGAAATCGCCCAGAGCGCCAGGAACTGACCGGCCAGTTCATCCATAACGAATTCGGACGGGTCGAGGTCTTCCTTGCCGCGCGTCATCTCGGCTGCAGCCCAGAGCCCCGCGGCGATGCAGAGGAGGGTCATCGCAGCAAGCAGGGGAAAGCCGCCGACCAGATGCAAGCCATAGGCCAGCGGTAGCGCCACCAAGGATCCCCAGGTACCGGGGGCCGGGCGCAGATAACCGACGCCCAGAACGGTTCCGATTGCTGTTGCGATATTCATGATTTCACCAATGCCGCGGTGGCCAGCGCCGCGATCCCTTCGCTGCGCCCGGTAAAGCCGAGCCGTTCGGATGTTGTCGCCTTGACCGAGACCCGATCTGCATCAATGCCAAGGATCGATGCCATTTGCGCCTGCATCTTTGCAGAATGCGGGGTGATCTTGGGGTATTCACAAACCAGCGTGCAGTCGACGTTGGAAATCTGGAAGCCTTTGTTGCGCGCCAGCTCGACGGCGTGACGCAGGAAGATGTCGCTCGCCGCGCCTTTCCACTGTGGATCGGAGGGCGGGAAGTGGCGGCCGATATCGCCTTCGGCCAGCGCGCCGTAGATCGCGTCAGTGACCGCATGCATGCCGACGTCGGCATCAGAATGGCCTTGCAACCCCTTGTCATGCGGTATTTTTACGCCGCAGAGCACAACATGGTCGCCTGCACCAAATCTGTGAACGTCGTAGCCATTTCCCAGCCTGATATCCATCCAGTCCTCTTCTGACCTGTCGTTATCTGCTCTATCCAAGATCACCTCGGCCCGGGCAAAATCCGCAGGGCCGGTGATTTTGATATTGTCTGGATTTCCCGGAACGATGGCAACGTCAAGCCCGGCAGCGCGGGCCACGGCCACATCGTCTGCTGCCTCGCCCGGATGGGCGCGATGTGCGGCAAGGATCTCGGCATATCGAAAGCCCTGCGGTGTCTGCGCCGCAAACAGCCCGTCGCGGTCGCGGGTGCCGGTGACTTTGCCTTCGTGCCCGGTCCACAGCGCATCGGTGACTGCCAGCGCCGGAGCCGCTGCCGACCCCGCGGCAAGCGCGTCCTCTACCGCATGAATCAAATCCGGAGTGATGCAGGGCCGGGCAGCGTCGTGGATCAGCACCCTGGTGATGTTCTGCGCCTCAATCGCCTCCAGCCCGTTCAGAACGGAGCGGGAGCGTGTATCGCCCCCAGGGGCTAGAACAATCCCCGGCTGCCCCTGAAATTCGGCCCATGCTTCGCTGTCGTCGGGCGAAAGGACCAGCACGATCTTCTCGATCCCCGCCTGCCGAAAGGCGGCAAGGGTCCAGTCGATGACGCGGCGCCCTTTCAGCGGGCGCCATTGCTTGGGCAGGCCGCCGCCAGCGCGGGTCCCGCGCCCGGCAGCAACGATAAGAGCGGCAGTGGTCAAAAGGCAGCCTCCGGCTTTTGCTTGGCTGTTTAGGACCTGCCAGTTACAGAGGCAATCACCCAAGGTCGCATGCTTAAAAAATAGGCAGGCGATCTGGAATATTGGATCATTCGGGGCCATTTCATTGTCTCTCCCCGGCGCTCCCGGTTAGAAAAGTCTCAGTTGCACAAGGATTAGGCAGTTGCCCTTCAGCCTCGGAACCACCTCTATGACACCGCCGATCGCACTCGCGCCGATGGCCGGAATCACGGACCGCCCGTTTCGGGATCTGGTTCGTTCTTTCGGCGTTGGGCTGACCGTGAGCGAGATGGTGGCCAGTCAGGAAATGGTGCAGGCCAAGCCCGGCGTGCGTGAGCGGGCCGAGCTGAGCGCGGATGTGGAGAATACGGCGGTTCAGCTGGCCGGACGCGAAGCCCATTGGATGGCGGAGGCCGCCCGGCAGGTTGCGGACCGAGGCGCGCGGGTTATCGATATCAACATGGGCTGCCCGGCCAAGAAGGTGACCAATGGCTATTCCGGCTCGGCGCTGTTGAAGACGCCCGATCACGCCCTATCGCTGATCGAGGCCGTCGTGGCGGCGGTCGATATCCCGGTGACGCTGAAAACGCGCCTTGGTTGGGATGAGGGGAGTCTCAACGCCGCCTCGGTGGCGCGGCGGGCCGAAGATGCGGGCATTAAGATGGTGACCATCCATGGTCGCACCCGCTGCCAGTTCTACAAGGGGTCCGCCGATTGGGCAGCGATCCGAGCCATCAAAGACGCGGTGGATATACCGGTTCTGGCCAATGGCGACATTACTGGCACGGGCGCGGCCCATCAGGCGCTGGACCAATCCGGCGCTGATGGCGTGATGATTGGCCGCGGCGCCCAGGGCAAGCCGTGGCTGCTGGCCGAGATCGCGCATGATCTTTGGCAGACGCCCAAGCCGGATGTCCCCGAAGGGAAACAGCTTTTTGACATGGTTTCAGAGCATTATCAGGCAATGCTCTCTTTCTACGGCATCGATCTGGGCACCCGCGTCGCACGCAAACATCTGGGCTGGTACATGGATGCCGCAGGCACTGGCCCCGTTCTGCGCCGCGCGGTTCTGACGGAGCGCGATCCGGATCAGGTTCTGGTTCTTCTTGAGGCAGCTTTGAGTGAGCAAACAGACGAGGTAGCAGCGTGATTGACGATGGTGCGCTATGGGCTTCGCTTCCGGTCCCGGCTTTTCTGATTGATGCGGAAGACTTGATCGCGGACGCAAATTCTGCGGCGGAGGGGTTCCTCAACACCTCGCGCAAGGCGCTGATGGGGAAACCGGTCTGGAGCCAGATCTATATCGATGCGCCGATCACGGATGCCTTTGCGCGCAGCCGCAGTTCGGGCACGCCCCTATTCGTGAATGACATTGACGTCGGCGCCAGCAGCCGTGCGCCACTGCAATGCGGGGTGCAGATTTCCCCGGTGAGCGGTCACGAGGGGATGATGCTGCTGATGCTGTCCCCGCGTGAACTCGCCGGGCGGATGACGCAGAACCATTCTGCTAAATCGGCGGCGCAATCCGCCATCGGGATGGCGGAAATGCTGGCCCATGAGATCAAGAACCCACTGGCGGGTATCACCGGCGCGGCGCAACTGCTGAGCATGAATCTGTCGGCCGAGGATCTGGAACTGACCGATCTGATCGTCAGCGAAAGCCGCCGGATCGTCAAACTGCTGGAGCAGGTGGAACAATTCGGGAATCTCTCGGAGCCGGATTTCAAACCGGTGAACCTGCACGATGTTCTGGACCGGGCCCGGCGTTCTGCGCTGTTGGGGTTCGGCGCCAATATGACGATTACCGAAGAATATGATCCGTCCTTGCCCTCGGCCTGGGGGGATGCGGATCAGCTGCTTCAGGTGATCCTCAATCTGTTGAAGAACGCCGCCGAAGCCGCTGGCAAAAAAGGCGGAAGAATTCGGATTCGTACCTTTTACGAGCATTCCTTCCGGCTGCGCCGCAGCGATGGAACCGGGAAACTGTTACCGCTTCAGATCGAGATCATCGACGATGGGCCGGGGCTGCCGGACACCATCCGGGACGACATTTTTGATCCCTTTGTCTCGGGCCGTGAAAACGGCACCGGGCTGGGGCTCGCATTGGTCAGCAAAATCATTGCCGACCATGACGGCTGGATTTCTGTCAGCTCCGAACCGGGGCACACAGTCTTCAGGCTTTCTTTGTCGCGTGTTCCGCGCGACGTCCAATCGCAGGAGAGTTGATCGATGGATGGCACCGTTCTGGTCGCAGATGACGACCGCACCATTCGCACGGTTCTGACACAGGCGCTGACGCGGGCCGGATGCAAGGTTCATGCGACCTCATCCCTGACCACGCTGATGCGCTGGGTGGCCGAGGGCAAGGGTGATGTGGTGATTTCCGACGTCATGATGCCGGATGGAAACGGGTTGGAAATGCTGCCCAAGATTGCCGAGGACCGTCCCGGTCTGCCGGTGATCGTGATCTCGGCGCAGAACACCATCATGACCGCGATCAAGGCGGCCGAGGCGGATGCCTATGACTACTTGCCGAAACCCTTTGACCTGCCGGAGTTGATGAAACGCACAGCCAAGGCGTTGTCGGAGAAACGGACCACCGCGACCACGGCCCGTTCGGAAGAAGAAGGCGACCGCCCCGAGGAACTGCCTCTCGTTGGTCGCACCGAGGTGATGCAAGGCCTGTACCGCCTGATCGCGCGGGTGATGAATACCGATATGCCGCTTTTGGTTACGGGTGAGAGTGGTACAGGCAAGTCATTGATTGCGCGTGCTATTCACGATTTCTCCGACCGGCGTACCTTGCCCTATGTGACCGCCACCGCCGCCGAGTTGATCGAGCTCGAAGGTCCTGCACGGCTTTTGTCGCAGGTCAAGGGCGGCACGCTGCTGATTGATGAGCTTCTGGATCTGCCGGATGAGGCGCAGGCCCGGTTGGTGCGGATGATGGATGCGACCAGCGATCACTCGCCGCGTTTCATGGCGACCAGCCAGAAAGATCTGGCGCCGGCGATGGAGGCCGGAGAATTGCGCGCTGATCTGTATTACCGGCTGTGCGGCACCGAACTGCACGTGCCCGCGCTGCGCGAACGGGTCGAGGATATCGCGCTTCTGGCCGAGCACTTCCTGATCCGGGCAGAGAACGAAGGCGCGCCGCACCGCACGCTGAGCGAAGAGGGCCGCGAGCTGTTGCGCCATTTCGCCTGGCCCGGGAACGTGCGCCAGCTGGAAAACGTGGTTCGCCGACTGGCGCTGACCGCGCGGAGCGAAGAAATCGGTAAATCCGATGTCGCTGCGGCGCTGGGACCGCAGACGGGGGCTGAGCCGATGGTTAGCGGGGCGGTGAATGAGAAACTGTCCGAATCCGTGGCGCGCCACCTGCAACGTTATTTTGATCTGCATGGCGACATGTTGCCACCGCCAGGCCTTTACGGGCGGCTGCTGCGCGAAGTAGAGACGCCCCTGATCGAGATCGCGCTGGCTGCAACCGGCGGAAATCAGGCGAAATGCGCCGAATTGCTGGGCATCAACCGTAATACGCTGAGAAAGAAAATTACGGACCTTGATATTGAGGTGACACGGCGGCGCAAACTGATGTAATATCGCCACAGAAACGTGGCCGACCGGCACAGCCGTCGGTGAGGTCGCGATATGTGGCGGTTGGCCTAGAAGGCCATACATCAGAATGAGGGCAGCCAGTGGCGCAGAAGTCACATCTTCGCGGGGGATACCGGACACTCGCGGCGCTTGACCGGTGGCGAAAGACCCGCAAGGCGCGCAATATCGGCACTCTGGGCCTTGTCCTGCTGGGGCCGATTCTGGCGCTGGTCACCTTTCTGATCTTCGGTCCCTTGGGCCATGGCGCCTCTTCCATGTCGCTGCGGCTGATTCTGCTGGCCGACATGGTCTATATCATGGCGATTGCCGCCCTGGTGCTGACCCAGATCGTGCGTCTCTTCGCGGCGCGCCGCTCCAAATCCGCGGGCTCCAGACTGCACCTGCGGCTGATCGGGGCCTTTGGGTTTTTGGCGCTAGTGCCCACGGTTATCGTGGCGATCTTTGCAGTTTTGACGGTAAATGTCGGTCTTGAGGGCTGGTTTTCCCAGCGCGTGCGGCAGGTCATCGGCTCGTCGCTTGCGGCTGCCGAGGCCTATCAGGTGGAACAACGGCGCGACCTTTCCGAAGATGGCGAGGCGCTGGCGCGTTACCTTGATACCAGCCGCTCGCGTAGTTTTTTCATGAACGATGCAGAGCTGCGGCAGGTCCTGTCGCAGGGGCAGCTGCAGATCCAGCGTGGCCTACGCGAGGCCTATGTCATCGATGGCGTTGGCGATATCCGGGCGCGGGGCGAACGGTCTTATGAATTTGATTTCGAACATCCCGATCCCGAGCAGATCACCGAGGCGGCCGAGCAGGGGATGAGCATCATCCAGGACTGGGACAACAATGAATTCCGCGCCATCGTGCGCCTGAACGCCTTTGTCGACCGCTTCTTGTACATCAGCCGCGATGTGGATGGTGAGCTTTTGAACCTGCTGGATGAAACCCAGCAGACCGCGAACCTCTATCAGCAGCTTGAAAAGGAACGCGGCCGGGTGCTGTTCGAATTCGGCCTTTTGTACATCGGGTTTGCATTGATCCTGATCCTTGCGGCCATGTGGCTGGGCATGTGGTTTGCGGAACGCCTGTCAGGGCCTGTTGGTCGCCTGACCGTGGCCGCCCGCCGGGTTGGCGGTGGTGATCTGGACGTGCAGGTGCCCGAGGAAAACGGCGGCGACGAGATTTCCCAACTGGGCCAGTATTTCAACAGGATGACGCGGGAGCTGAAACAACAGCGCAAGACTTTGCTGGAAAACACCGACCAGATCGAACGCCGCCGCAGGCTGTTCGACTCGGTTCTCTCCTCGGTCACCTCGGGTGTTGTGGGGCTGGATGCCGAAGGACGGGTCGCTTTTGTGAACCGCTCCGGGGAGCGTTTGCTGGATTGGCATGGCGACCGGCAATCGCTGGCGCTCGCCGTGGCTGTGCCGGAATTCGGTCCTCTGTTTGAAACCCTGACCAAGGACGGCGCGGAAACCGCGCAAGATGAGATAAAGGTGACGCGGCATGGCCGGTTGGAAAACCTGCTGGTGCGGATGTCGCAGCGCCGGTCCGATGACGGCAACCTCGAAGGCTACGTTGTGGCCTTTGACGATGTGACTGACCTTGTCAGCGCCCAGCGGATGGCCGCCTGGGGCGATGTTGCCCGGCGGATTGCCCATGAGATCAAGAACCCGCTGACCCCGATCCAGCTGAGTGCGGAGCGGATCAAGCGCAAGTTCGCGCCCAAGCTAGGCGAGGAAAACAGCGATCAACTGCAAGCCATGACCGATGTGATCGTGCGCCAGACCAACGATCTGCGCCGGATTGTCGATGAGTTTTCAAAATTCGCGCGCATGCCGGAACCGGAACGCCATGAAGAAGATCTGGTCAAGCTGGTGCAGGACGCGGTGGTGCTGCAACGCACCGGCCAGCCGGATGTGACGATTACGGCGGATCTGCCGAATACCGCGTGCTGTGCAGATCTGGATGCGACGATGATCGGGCAGGCGCTGACCAACCTGATAAAAAATGCCGGTGAAGCGATTGAAAGCCTGAAGAAAAAAGGCGCGCCCGAGGAGCTGGATCCGCAAATTCGCGTGGCGCTGCGCCGGGCCGATAAAGGGGGGTATGAGGTGACGATTGCCGATAATGGCATCGGCTTGCCAGAGGACCGCGCACGGTTGTTTGAACCCTATGTAACCACCCGGAACGAAGGCACCGGGCTGGGATTGCCGATTGTGAAGAAGATTATCGAAGAACACGGCGGCACCCTGACGCTTGAGGATGCGCCGGTGTTCGAAGGACAGAACCATTTTGGAGCCATGGCGGTGATCCGCCTGCCAGACGCCGTACGTACGGCTGAGGCTAACAGAAATACAGTGAAGGTAGGTCTGACATGAGTGACATTCTGATCGTTGACGATGAGCGCGACATTCGCGAATTGATTTCCGATATCCTGGAAGATGAGGGGTTTGCCACGCGCAAGGCGGCGAACTCCGAGGAATGCATGGCCGAGATCGGGCAGGAGCCTCCGGCGCTGCTGATCCTAGATATCTGGCTCAAGGACAGCCAGATGGACGGCATCGACATCCTGAAAACCGTGAAGCGGGACAATCCCGAGGTACCGGTGGTGATCATCTCAGGCCACGGGAATATCGAGATTGCGGTCGCGGCGATCAAACAGGGTGCTTATGATTTCATCGAAAAGCCCTTCAATATCGATCAGCTGATGGTGGTGATCCGGCGGGCGATGGAGACTTCGCGCTTGCGCCGTGAGAACACCGATCTGCGCCGCAAGGAAACCGGAGCTGCCGAGATGATCGGCAATTCCGCAGCCTTCCGGGCGTTGGTGGCGCAGCTCGACAAGGTCACCAAATCCAATGGCCGTGTGATGCTGACGGGACCTGCCGGCGTGGGCAAGGATATCGCCGCGCGCTATATCCATTCCAATTCCGCCCGTGCCTCGGCTCCCTTCGTGACGGTGAACTGCGCCAGCATCGAGCCGGAGCGGATGGAAGAGGTTCTGTTTGGCCGTGAAACCGCGGACCGCGGGGTTGAGCCGGGATTGCTGGAACAGGCGCATGGCGGCGTGGTGTTCTTTGACGAGGTCGCGGACATGCCGCTTGGCACTCAGTCAAAGATCCTGCGGGTGCTGGTTGATCAGCAGTTCCAGCGGGTTGGTGGATCCGAGAACGTGCGGGTCGATCTGCGGGTGATTTCTTCTACAAACAAGGCCTTGGAGGCAGAAATTGAAGCGGACCGTTTCCGGCAGGAGCTCTATCATCGGCTGAACGTGGTGCCGATTGCGGTGCCGACGCTCGCAGATCGGCGCGAGGATATTCCTGTTCTGGCCGAACATTTCATCCGTAGCTTTAATGAGGCGCAAGGCCTGCCACTGCGTGAACTGACGGATGAGGCGGTTGCACTGATGCAGACCATGATGTGGCCCGGAAATGTACGCCAGCTGAAAAACCTGGTGGAGCGGATCCTGATCCTTGGCGATGGCAATGGCCCGATCGAGGCGCGCGACCTGCCGCGTGAAGAGGAAAAGGTCGAAGACGAGGGCCGCGTCGTCCTGTCCGGGGCCTTGGCGACGCTGCCGCTCCGTGAGGCTCGCGAGGCCTTTGAACGCGAATACCTGCTGACCCAGATCAACAGGTTCGGTGGCAATATCAGCCGCACGGCTTCGTTTGTGGGCATGGAACGCTCTGCCTTGCACCGCAAGCTGAAATCCCTTGGCGTTGTCACCTCGAACAAGGCTGGCGCGCGCGTCGCCTATGTGGAGCAGGAAGAAGATATGGTTTGACCGCCGCGGGCGGATGACGGGGCGCGTAGGCACGGTCTGCGCGCCTGCAGTCATTGTGTTTGGGAAGCCTAGAGAGAACCCGGTGTCTGGGGCGGCAGCGTGGCCGACTACGGCGTCAGGACATGCAGGGTGTTGTCAGGGCCTTTCCAGACGCAAGCATCGCCAGTCAGCGGCGGCAGGCGGCTCGATTGTTCGGCCAGACGCTGCCCCACTTCGGCGGTGGTGCAGCGCCTCAGGGGGACCTCTTGATACCCTTTCTTGGCCATACAGCTTTGCTCTAACCGCCTGCGCAGACCTTGGTTCATATCAACCGTATAGATGCCACCATCAACCCAGTATCCGGGGCGGCTCCAGCAGTTGCCGTCCCTGCAATATTGCCCGCCGGGATAATAGACGGGCGGGCGCTGACGAATTTCATTGGCCACGGGCGCCTTTTCCAGCGCGCTGACCTGACAGGAAAGCGTATCGGCCTCGAGCCGCTGCACATCGGCGCCTTCGCGGTAATAGACCGGCACCGGGCCACATCCGGCAAGGACGGCGGCCAAAACGGGCACGGCGAACAGGGAGCGGAAGCGGCGGTAAGTACGGGTCATGCTGTCAGAATGCCCCGCGATGACGGTCAGTACAATTGATTTGACCCCTCTGGCGGCTTCTGTCATTCAAAACTGGCAAGATCGCGCCCAAGGGAAAAGATCATGAAGGTTATCATCTGTGGCGCCGGCCAGGTTGGCTGGCAGATCGCGCGGCATCTGTCCGGCGAGCACAACGATGTGACAGTTGTCGACAACAACCCGGATCTGGTGCGCCGCGCGACAGATACGCTGGATGTTCAGGGGATTGCGGGCTTTGCCTCATACCCGGATGTTCTGGAGCGGGCAGGGGCGCGGGATGCGGATATGATCATCGCCGCAACCCACTCGGATGAGGTCAACATGGTGACCTGTCAGGTTGCCCATTCGGTATTCTCGATCCAGCGCAAGATAGCCCGGCTGCGGGCGCGCAGCTACCTGAATGCGATCTATTCCGACCTGTACCGGCGAGACCATCTGCCCATCGATGTGGTGATCAGCCCCGAACGCGAGGTCGCCGCCGCCGCCATTCAGCGGCTTCTGGCACCGGCTGCGTTTGACACGGAAACCTTTATGGGCGGCAAGGCGCAGCTCCTCGGCATTCAGATCGACGAGGATTGCCCGGTGGTCAACACGCCGCTGCGGCAGCTGACGGATCTGTTTTCCACCCTGCGGGCTATCGTTGTGGGTGTGCGGCGTGATGGCAGCCTGTTTGCACCGGAACCGGGCGATCAGCTGTTCGTCGGCGACAGCGCCTATGTGTTTTGCCACACGGACGACGTGAGCAGAACCATCGAAGTCTTTGGCAAGAAAGAAAAACGCCAGGATCGGGTGGTGATCGTGGGCGGCGGTAATGTGGGCCTTGAAGTGGCAAAGGCGCTTGAGAACCGTACCGGACGGATCCGCGCTAAGATCATTGAGAAAAGCCGCAAATGCGCCGAGCGGGCGGCCGAAACACTCGAGAGGACCATCGTTCTGAACGGTGACGGGCTGGACCGGTCTCTGATGATTGAAGGCGGTATTGATCGCGCCGATGCCATGCTTGCTGTCACCGACGATGATAAGACCAATATGCTGGCGGCCGTGCGCGCCAAATCCGAAGGCTGCCCCTTCGTGGTGGCCCTGATCAATGATCCGACCCTGCTGCCGCTGATGGCGCCCCTCGGGATCGACGCCTTTATCAACCCGCGCTCCACCACGGTGAGTTCGATCCTGCAGCACATCCGCTATGGCCGCGTGCGGCAGGTCTATTCCATTGGCGATGCCGAAGCCGAGGTGATCGAGGCTGAGGTTCTGGGAACCTCTCCGATGGCGGGGCAAGCAGTCCGCGATATTCCTTTCCCCGAAGGCGTGCTGATCGGCGCCGTGCGCAAGGGAGGCGAGGTACTGCGTCCCAGCGGCGAAATGCGCATCGAAGAGGGTGATGTCATCGCGATCTTTGCGATGGCCGCCGATGTGCCAGAGGTCGAGCGCCTGATGCAGGTTTCGATCGACTACTTCTAGGATGGCGGCACGCAATCATACCGCGGGCGGGCTGTTGCGTCTGCCCTTGTTCCTGCTGATCTGGGGTGTGGCTTGCATTGCCATGTGGGTGCCGGCCACCCATGCGGTGATCCTGAACGACCACCCGACGTCGCAAAGTTTCTTTTTCGCCGGCCTCTTGGGGCTTTTTGTGATCGCTGTGATTGCCTTGTCGCTGGGCAATAAGGTGCCCCGCTATGGCATGCCGGGGCAGTTGCTGTCGCTGCTGGCAACCTTTGCAGTATTGCCGCTGTTCCTCGCGCTTCCCGTGCAGGATGCGTTGAAAAACACAAGCTTCCTCAACGCATATTTTGACATGGTCAGCGCCGTCACCACAACGGGCGCCGATATCTTTGCCGATCCGGGGCGGCTGCCGCCCAGCGTACATCTGTGGCGGGCGATTGTTGGCTGGCTTGGCGGCCTTTTGATGTGGATCGCCGCATCGGCTGTTCTGGCGCCGATGTTCCTGGGCGGCTTCGAAGTCACCGCCAAGGGGGAGCCGGGCGGCGGTGGCGCGACACCTGTTCTGATGCAAAAGGCGGATCCACGGCGCCAATTGATCACAGTCGCACGCACCCTGACGCCGGTCTATTTCGCGCTGACGCTGGTTCTCTGGACGCTTTTGATGATGACCGGCAGCAAATCGCTGGCCGGGCTGACCCATGCGATGTCGGTGATGGCGACCTCGGGGATTTCATCGGTCGGGGGCACCGAGGCGGCAAACAGCGGCATGGCCGGGGAAATGGTCATGTTCCTGTTCATGTTCTTTGCTCTGTCGCGGCTGACATTTTCTTCCGATACGGTCAGTACCGGCGACGGGCGGCTGGATCGTGACCCGGAGTTCCGTTCCGGCCTGCTGATTGTGCTGGGGGTTCCGACGCTTTTGTTCCTGCGCCACTGGCTGGCAACGTTTGAGGTCAACAGCGCCGAGGATGGCATGCAGGCGCTGCGCGCCTTCTGGGGGGCGCTGTTCACGGTGATGTCCTTCCTGTCCACCACCGGATTTGAAAGCGCCGACTGGGAGGCCGCCGGGCAATGGTCGGGGTTGGAAACCCCGGGTATGATTCTTCTGGGCCTGTCGCTGATTGGCGGCGGGGTGGCCACCACAGCGGGCGGCGTCAAATTGCTGCGGGTCTATGCGCTTTATCTCAACGGGCTTGGCGAAATGGAACGGCTGGTGCATCCGTCATCGGTCAGCGGCGAGGGGGCTGGCAACCGGCGGCTGCAAAAGAACGGCGCCTTTGTGGCCTGGATCTTTTTCATGCTCTTTGCCTTGTCTCTGGCGCTGATCAGCACGGTGCTTGCCGCCCTTGGTACGGATTTCGAAACTTCGCTGATCCTGGCGGTATCGGCCCTGTCGACAACTGGCCCGTTGACCGAAGTCGCGGCGAGCGAGCCGATCATGCTGTGGCAGCTGGTGCCCTCGGCCAAACTGGTGCTGTGCTTTGCGATGGTGCTTGGGCGGCTCGAAACTCTGGCGATCATCGCGCTTTTGTCGCCTAATCTCTGGCGCAGTTAAGAAAACCTCGTTACGCTGCTCTGGCATTTGATGTTTTTCGGGTGGAAACCCAATCGGTCTCCGTCCATAGTTGGTTGTAACGAGGCGCGTTGGTCCGCAGCGCGTAGCAAGAAAAAAGGCGAGATAATAATAATGGCTTCGGACAGACAGAATCTTCAGGATGCCTTCCTGAATCACGTTCGCAAAACCAAGGTTCCCGTTACAATTTTTCTGATCAACGGGGTCAAATTGCAGGGGGTTATTACCTGGTTTGATAATTTCTGTGTCCTGCTGCGCCGCGACGGACAGTCGCAGTTGGTCTACAAACACGCAATTTCCACGATCATGCCCGCACAGCCGATCAGCCTTTATGAAGGTGAAGACGCCTCTTGATGGAGCATGACCGGAAGCGCACCCGGGCCTGGGTGCTGCATCCCGAGATCAAGTCGGATCAACACCGGCGCGATCCTGAACCCGCCCTGGCAGAAGCCGTCGCTTTGGCGCAGGCGCTGCCCGATCTCGACGTTGTCGGATCGGATGTGGTGCGTCTGCCCAAGGCGCATGCAGGGATGTTGTTCGGCTCGGGCAAGATCGAAGAACTGGCGCAGAAACTGAAATCCGAAGAGGTGGAACTGGTCCTCATTGACGGGCCGGTGACCCCGGTGCAGCAGCGCAATCTGGAAAAGGCCTGGAAGGTCAAGATTCTGGACCGGACCGGTCTGATCCTCGAGATTTTCTCGGATCGGGCGCGCACGCGTGAAGGTGTGCTGCAGGTGGAAATGGCCGCGCTCAGCTATCAGCGGACCCGGCTGGTGCGGGCCTGGACCCACCTGGAACGGCAGCGGGGCGGATTGGGTTTCGTTGGCGGTCCCGGTGAAACCCAGATCGAGGCGGACCGTCGTGCAATTGACGATCAGCTGGTGCGCCTACGCCGCCAGCTCGACAAGGTGGTGAAAACCCGCACGCTGCATCGCGCCGCGCGGGCCAAGGTACCTTATCCGATTGTCGCGCTTGTCGGCTATACCAACGCCGGTAAATCGACCCTATTCAATCGCCTGACCGGGGCTGAGGTGATGGCCGAGGATATGCTGTTCGCCACTCTGGATCCGACCATGCGCCGGGTGCTGTTGCCTGATGGTCCGGAGGTGATCCTGTCGGACACGGTGGGCTTTATCTCGGATCTGCCGACCGAGCTGGTCGCGGCCTTCCGTGCGACGCTGGAAGAAGTGCTGGCCGCCGATGTGATCCTGCACGTGCGCGACATCAGCCACGATGAAACCGAGCATCAGGCCAAGGACGTGGCCGCGATTTTGTCGTCGCTCGGGGTGGATGAAAACCGGACCCAGATTGAGGTCTGGAACAAGCTCGATAACCTCAGCGAGGAAGAAGCCGAGGCGCGCCGTCAGCGCGCCGCCCGCGAGGAAGGGATCCACGCGATTTCTGCCTTGACGGGCGAAGGCATCGACGGGCTCTTGGCGGATATCGCGGAAAAACTGCAAGGCACAAAGCATCAAGAGGTGCTTAGTCTTGATTTTTCGCAAGGCAAGCAACGTGCCTGGCTGTTTGCGCAGGATGTTGTCGTCTCCGAAGAGCAGACCGAGGGCGGTTTTGATATCACCGTGCTTTGGACTGCGAAACAACGGGCGCAGTACGACGGGCTTTGATCCGTCATGCTGTACGCCCTTGAAACTCCGAAGTATCTGCTAGTGAGAATCCGGCGGCGTTGCACCGCTGCGCGGTCGTGATTGCAGTGTGAGCGTGGCTGCAGCGACGATCGGTCCGATCAGCTCAAACCCCACCGTGGTTCCAATTGCCAGCGCCATGATCGACGGAGCGAATTCGGGGAACCGCTCGGCCGCGACCAGCGCCATGCCGATTGCCACCCCGGCTTGCGGCAGCATCGCGGCGCCGTAATAGGGCCGTTCGGTCGCCGGGGCGTGGGCCAGCATGCCGCCGATCCAACCCCCAAAGATGCGCCCCAACACCCGGAGAACCGAATAGCCAAGGCCCGCCATGCCCAGCGTTGCCAGCGCCTCGGGGTCCAGTGTTGCACCGGCGAGTACGAAAAAGATGATCATGAAGGGCCATTCGAAATTGTGGATCTCGTGAAAGGCCCGAGTGTGGTGGCGGGCCAGATTTACGATCACCGCGCCGGCTGTCATGCCTGCAATCAGATAGGACAGCTCCAGCATCAGCGACAGTCCGGCGGTCAGGAAGATCAGGCCAAGCGCCTCGATCCGCAGCGGCTCCCCATCCGACAGGCGTCCGGTCAGCAGCGCACCGGGAACGCCGATAGCGATGCCAAGCCCGATTGATCCGACGACCTCTTGCGTGGCGATGATGAGCGTATCAACACCGTCACCCATGCCGCTGATCAGATCAATCATTAGCAGTGCGAGGCTGAAGGCGAACAGCCCCCATGCATCATCAATGGCGACCAAGCCTTTGAGAGTCTGCGTAAATCCCGTGTCTTGTCCGGATTGATCGATCACGTCATAGGTGGCGGCGGGATCGGTGGCCGTGGCCAGTGCGCCCAGCAGGATGGCCAGCGTCAGCGGCAGGCCCATGGCCCAAAGCCCGGTTGTGACGGCGACCTGACTGACAATAACGATGGACAGTGACACGACGACAACCACGCGGCCATGCTGGCGCAGGTTGGACATGGACAAGGCGCTGCCCAAGAGAACGGCAACCGCGCTGAGCGCCACCACTGCGATCACCGGGTACAGTTCGGTAATGCTGTCCGGCAGCAAGCCAAACCCGGAGTGACCGATCAGCAAGCCGCAGCCAAGAAGCAGGGTTACACGGGGCAGGCGCAACCATCGCCCGATCCGGTCGGCCGCCAACCCGGCAAAGAACAGAAGGCCAAATATGATCAGAGTGATGGCTTGATCTTCCATCCGGGGGCTCTCTGTCTAGTTCCGGGGCAGGATACGGGTCACACCGACTGCCGCCGCGCGGGCAAGATCCTCGTCCAGAGACATCGGGATATATTCACCCCGGCGCCACAACTGGGCCATGTCGTCATAGTGGCGCGAGAGGAAGTGTCCCGATTGGCCGGTCGAGGTGATAAAGACCGAACTGTCCGGATCGGCGAAATCATAGACGCCGCGGAACCCGGCGGCGTGGACATTCTGAAACGGCATAGGGCCTTCGCCAGAGGTACGCCCGCGCTGCAGGGTGTTGTCGCCGCCACTGGTGGACTGGCGGATGTTCACAAAGAACCGCAGTACCGGCACCTCGCCAAGAACCTCGTGATCGTGGGTGGCTTGGTGGGCATCGCCCCAACGCAGCGATTCCAGCGCGGTGCCATAGCGTTCCTCGATCCAGATCAGCGCATCGTCCAGCGCCAGCCGTGCCATGTCGGTACAGGTTTCCTGCGGCGCGCTTTGCCGGACATCGCACCAGGCGGCAGCACCATCGATGTCGCGGTAGACCCGTTCGATGAACAGCGGATCCACGTGTTTGTACTCTTCGGTCAGCGGTCCCAGATCATCGGTGATCAGCCGCGCTTGCAACGCCCGGAGCCAGGCCGCATAGATCAACGGCTCCGGCAGGTGCTCATTCATTTCGCCGTTCCATTCAGACAGCAGGGTCAGCGCGGTGTGACGCTGGCGTTCGCGGCTGCCTTCGGGGGCGGCCTCGCCGGTGAACCACAGGTCTGCCCCGATCAGCGGCAGCAGGGCCCGGGCAGAGTAGGATACCGTATCAAGCTGCGCCTCAATGAAGCTGTCGCGCGTATGCACTTCGCGGTTCTGCATCAAGCGGCGCCAGCGGTTGATCCGCTGGGTGTCGCCCCAGTCGAAGGAGACATGGTTGGGAAAGGGGCGGTCCAGCAGCTTATTATTGGTATTGCCCAGGATCCCGCCACGGGGACTGATGAATTCCGGGTTGGCAGCATAGGGCGCGCGGCCTTTCCAAATGTTTTCCCGGCGCCAGCCCTGGCTTGGCAGGCGGCCCTTGCTTTGATGGCGTGCATCGCGCTGGGGAATGGCGCCGATGGTCTCGAGGGCAATCGTTTCCTTATCCGCCAGCGTCAGGTTCTGCGAAGGTGCAATATAATCTTCGGCGACGCGGATCGCTTCCCGGACCGAGGCGCTGCGCATCAAAGCGATGGCGGCACTGACCGAGGTATCTTCGCCCGACAAAGCCGTCCAGCCAAGGCTGACCACGTGACCCGGCGGGGTGATGGTGGCCAGAGAGAACATGGATCCGGGCAGAACCGGCCCGTTCTCGGTCCAGCGCAAGGTTAGGGTGACAGGCGGCGCGTCCTTGATGTTGATGATGGAGCGGCGGGTAACGAAAGGCGTGTAACCCGTTGGACTTAAATATTCTTCGGGATTCTCGGCGTTGATTTTTTCGATGAAGAGATCCTGATCATCCATGTAGGAAGAGGTGATCCCCCAGCCCAAGTCGTTTGAGCGTCCGGTGAGCACGGCAGGCAGCCCTGGGATGGTTCCGCCAATCACGCCGCCGGTCGCCAACTCCATCCGCGCCAGATACCAGATCCCGGGCGCGCTGAGGCCCAGATGTGGATCATTGGCCAGTAGGGTGCCGCCCGTCGCGGATCGACTGGGATCGGCGGCCCAGGCATTGGACGCCCCGCCAAGGCCGCGCGGCGCGAGCGGAAACAGGCGACTTTCCGGTTCGGGCGAAGAGGCGGCGATGCGCGGTGCATCTGGGAACAGGCTCGCATATTCCGGCAGCGCGGCCGTGCCGGATCCCGGCGCATCGGGCAGGATATCAAACAGGCGTTCCGGATCGGCGAGCGCCAGAGAGGTGCGTGCACGCAGGATTTCCTCGCGCATATGGCCTGACAGTTTCAGCGCCATCAGTTTCATGATCGCGATACTGTCGGCAGGCTGCCATGGGGCCAGCGGCATATTAAACAGGAACATCTCCGGCGCGCCGCGTCCCAGCGCCTCTTCGTTGATCTCCTGCAGGCGGGCATTCACACCAGCGGAATAGGCGGTCAACGCGGCCATGGCTTCGGGTGTCTGAACCGCGACCGATTGTTGAGCCAGCCGGTAAAGATCAAGCCGCCGCACGAAAGTATCGACCTCAATGGTACGGGTACCAAAGATCTCGGACAGACGTCCCTGCGCGGTGCGCCGCATTACAGCCATCTGCCACAAGCGGTCCTGAGCATGGGCATAGCCGAGGCCGAAGAACACGTCCTCGTCACTGGCGCCGATGCTGCTGAAGATATGCGGCACATTGGCGTTGTCGCGGACAATCTCGACCGGGGCCGTAGGGCCGGGCAGGGCAATCGTCTTGTCATAATCGGGCAGAGACTGTGAGGCGAAATAGTAGGCCAGGACAACCGCAGCGAGCGACAGCAGAATCAAGGTGGCGGTCAGTCGCATCAGCCAGCGGAACAGGAGTGCCATATAAAGGTTTTTCCCTTTGTTTTCTGTGTTCAGCGGCCTGGCACGATTGCACCCCGCGCCGCCAGTGCTAGGGTAGCGTCAACATATGCCAAGAAAGCACAGGGGAAAAGCACATGGCAAAAGCTGCATTTCTGGGGTTGGGAGTTATGGGCTATCCGATGGCCGGACACCTGCAATCGGCGGGTCACGAGGTGACGGTCTACAACCGCACCGCCGCCAAGGCCGAGGCCTGGGTCAAGGAGCACGGCGGTGCCAGCGCGCCAACTCCGCGCGAGGCGGCTGCGGGCGCGGAATTCGTGATGTCCTGCGTTGGCAACGATGACGACCTGCGCTCGGTCTGCCTGGGGCCGGATGGCGCCTTTGCGGGGATGGCCAAGGGCGGCGTTTTTGTCGATCACACCACGGTGTCGGCCAGCGTCACGCGGGAGCTGTTCGAGGCGGCAGCGGAGCTCGGCATTTCCTTTGTAGATGCGCCGATTTCTGGCGGTCAGGCGGGGGCCGAGAATGGCGTTCTGTCGGTGATGTGCGGTGGTGAGGCCGAGGCCTATGCCCGTGCGGAGCCCATCATCGACGCCTATGCCCGCATATGCCGCCGGATTGGCGACAGCGGCGCCGGTCAGATGACCAAAATGTGCAATCAGATCGCAATCGCCGGGCTGGTGCAGGGGCTCGCGGAATCGCTGCATTTTGCAGAAAAGGCGGGTCTTGATGGCCGCGCCGTGGTCGAGGTGATCAGCCAGGGGGCGGCAGGCAGCTGGCAGATGGCGAACCGCTATGAAACCATGCTGGACGATCATTTCGAACATGGCTTTGCGGTGGACTGGATGCGCAAGGATCTGGGGATTTGTCTGGATGCCGCGGATGAGACCGGCGCCAGCCTGCCGGTGACCGCGCTGGTCGATCAGTTCTACAAGGATGTGCAGAAGATGGGCGGCGGGCGCTGGGATACCTCGTCGCTGTTCAAACGCCTGAAGTCAGCAGGTTAAACAGAGCCCGCAACCATCTGAAATAAAAGGCGCGCCCGGAATGTGGCGCGCCTTTTATTATCTGCTGCTTCAGCGGTGAAATCAGCTGAGCCGTGTCCGATCAGGGAATGATGCGGGTGTATTTGGTGCCTTCCAGTGTGGCGCCAACACGCAGACCGGCCTGCGCGAAAACGGCCGCCAGGATCGGAGAGGTCAGGGTATTGGTGTCCGCCGCGACAGAGTTGCCATCATCTTTGATCACATATTCGAGATCAGCGCCGGCTGCCCAACCCGAAGAGCGTCGGAACCCGGCCAGGGCATCGTCCGTCATGAAGAACAGCACATGGGCGTATTGCTGGGCGCCGATCTGCAACCCGGCGTTGCCCTTGACCGTGGAATAGTAATCGACCGTTACGCCATTGATGCGCAGCGCGCCGCGCCCATAGGCGCCGCCAATCAGGAAACCAGCCTCGGTGACCAGCGGCATCACCAGCATGCCAGTCGATTTCTCGGCCAGCGTGATGGTGTTGGGGTATTGGCTGTACATCTGGTTGAGGGTGGCATCGACGCGGGCGTCGATGGTGGCGGCATTGTTGTTGCCAACGCCATTGCCACAGGCCGCAACCGCTCCGGTCCCGGCAAGAATGCCAAGAGTGAAGCCGCGGCGCGTCAAGCGGGGGGAAATTTGTCTGCTCATGTGAAGTGTTGCCTGTCACGTTATGGATATAGGCCGGTTGTTCGGCTCTGAGCAGGATCATAGGCGGAAAAAAGCCCGCTGTCATCTACGACAACAGCGCCATAGTCCGCCTGAGCGGCTTCCCGCAGGGCGTTGCTGTGGGGTTGGCAGTGTCCGTCGCAGGAAGTGCTTCCGGACAACGGTGGATCAGCCGTTCAGGATCCGTGCGGTTTCAGGCGCGAAATAGGTCAAAATACCGTCACAGCCTGCGCGTTTGAACGCAAGAAGGCTTTCCAGCATGACCTGTTCGCCATTGATCCAGCCATTCTGGGCGGCAGCCTGGATCATCGCGTATTCGCCAGAGACCTGATAGGCGAAGGTGGGCGTGCCAAAGGTGGTTTTGACCCGGTGGCAGATGTCCAGATAGGCAATGCCGGGTTTGACCATGACCATATCGGCGCCTTCCTGCAGGTCACGTTCGACCAGCCGCAGCGCCTCGTCCGAGTTGCCGGGGTCCATCTGATAGGTCTTCTTATCGCCTTTCAGCGCGCCAGATGCACCGACCGCGTCGCGGAACGGGCCATAATAGCCAGAGGCGTATTTGGCCGAATAGGACAGGATCGATACGTTGCGGTGGCCGCCCTGTTCCAGGCCGCTGCGCATGGCGGCGATCCGACCGTCCATCATGTCCGACGGACCGATGATGTCCGCACCGGCCTCGGCTTGCGCGAGGGTCATCTTCACCAGCGCCTCGACAGTTTCATCGTTGAGGATCTCACCATCGACGACAAAACCATCGTGACCGTTGATGTTATAGGGATCGAGCGCCACATCTGTCATTACCGCGATGTCCGGCGCGACGGCCTTGATCGCGCGGATGGCGCGGTTGCACAGGTTATCGGGGTTCCAGGCCTCGGCGCAGTCTTCGGTCTTGAGCGCCGGATCGGTATAGGGAAAGAGGCAAATCGCCGGAATGCCAAGGGCCTGTGCCTCGACCGCCGCCTCGGCGATCTTGTCGACCGACCGGCGCACCACCCCGGGCATGGAGACGACAGGCTCCACGATCCCTTCACCATCGCGCACGAAAACCGGCCAGATCAGATCATCCGTGGTCAGCGTGTTCTCGCGGACCAACCCGCGGATCGCAGGGCTGACACGGGTACGGCGCAGGCGGGCGGCGGGAAAGGGGGCGACGGTCGGCTTCATCGTGGTCTCTCATCTCTCTGTGGCACGCCTGTGGGTCGCATGGAACCGCGCCGTCATGCAAGTGGCACAATCGCCGCGCTTGTGCGCCCCTTATCTGCGGGGCTTGTGCCGGGGGCTTTGGCGGTGGATATAAGGCGGCGAATGCGAACAGACGGAAGAGGGCACGGGATTGGATCTGTTTCAGACACTGACCGAAATGATCGACCTGCGGTCCTTTTCCAACCTTTGGTACTGGATTGCCCTTGCGGTGATGTGGTCCACGGCCAGCCACTGGATCCTTGGGGTGCCCTTTGACATGGTGCACCGGGCCCGCAAGAACGGCGGCCAGAGCGCCGAGGATCTGGAGGATCTGGTG
The DNA here is from genome assembly GCF_039839315.1 of Phaeobacter sp. CAU 1743. NCBI lineage: Bacteria > Pseudomonadati > Pseudomonadota > Alphaproteobacteria > Rhodobacterales > Roseobacteraceae > Phaeobacter > Phaeobacter sp. CAU 1743. The sequence goes on from NZ_JBDOQR010000005.1 coordinate 68,699, forward strand.
CGGATCAACGTAAACCGCATGCTCTATGTGGTTCAAATGGCGGGACTTTGGATCCTTGCGATCGCTTGCTTCGTGCTGTCGTCCTTGGCGACCTTGGGCTTTGGCCTTGACGTGGAATTCGCACAGGCGGTGTTCCTGCTGCTGTTCCCGATGGCTACGGTGAGTTTGGTCAATCTGGCGACGGCGCGGTCGATCCGGATGAATGAGCCGCAGGGCGATGCTCTCTACCGCAGACTTGCCACCTGCCGCTTTGCGATCCAGATCATCGGCATGATCTCCATTTTCGTCACCGCGATGTGGGGCATGTACCAGAATCTGCGGTTGGGCGTCTTTGGCTGAGCATCACCAGGGACCCAGAGCTGAAGAAACACAATGAAGAGGGAGACGCGCAGCATGGCGCAGCCTGCGATAACCATGGGCGGCGCGCCGGAAGGGTTCGATGCCCGGCTGGTGCTGAAAGAGGTCGAGACGTCCGGCGGTCCGGTTCTTCATGTGGCCCGCGATGACAAGCGGATGGAGGCGATGCGCGCCGCGCTGGCCTTCTTTGCACCGGATATGCCGGTCTTTGTCTTTCCCGGCTGGGATTGTCTGCCCTATGACCGCGTCTCGCCCAACGCCGATATCTCCGCCGCGCGGATGGCGACGCTGGCGGCGCTGGTCCACCAGATGCCTTCGCAGTTCATCCTGCTGACCACGCTCAACGCCGCCAGCCAGCGGGTACCTGCGCGCGAGGTCCTGCGCGAGGCGGCCTTTAGCGCCCGGGTCGACCACCGGATCGACGAAACGGCGCTGCGTCAGTTCCTGGTCCGCATGGGTTTCACGCAAAGCCCAACGGTCATGGAGCCGGGCGACTACGCAATCCGGGGCGGGATCATCGATATCTTCCCGCCGGGCGACACCGGGCCGGTGCGGCTCGATCTGTTCGGTGACGTGCTGGATGGAGCGCGCCGGTTTGATCCGGTGACCCAGCGGACCACCGAAAAACTGGACCTGATTGAGCTGGCGCCGGTGTCCGAGGTGATCTTGGACGAGGCCGCCGTGACCCGGTTCCGGCAGAACTACCGGATTGAATTCGGTGCGGCGGGCACTGACGATCCGCTGTACGAGGCGGTCAGCGCGGGCCGCAAGCATCAGGGTATCGAACATTGGCTACCGTTCTTTCACGAGAAGCTGGAAACCCTGTTTGACTACCTGCCGCAGGCCTCGGTCACGCTGGACGATCAGGTCACCGCATCGCGGCTGGCGCGCTGGGACAGTATCGTGGACCAGTATGAGACCCGCAAACTGGCAATGACGCAAAAGGGACGGCTGGACACGGTATACAAACCAACGCCGCCGGGGCTGCTGTATCTTGACGACAGCGCCTGGGAGGACGCAATAAGTGCACATCGTACCATCCAGCTGCACCCGCTGGCGCAGGCCTCTGGCCCCGGCGTGGTGGATGCAGGCGGGCGGATTGGACGGGATTTCGCGCCCGAGCGGCAGTTGGAAAACGTCAGTCTTTTCGGTGCCTTGGCCGCCCATATTCAGGAGCGGATGCAAAAAGGTCCGGTCGTGGTTGCCTCATACTCCGAAGGTGCGCGGGAACGTCTGACTGGGTTGATCGAAGACGAAGGTCTGGCCGAGGCGATCCCGGTCATGGACGGCACACGGATCGGAAAATCCGGGCTGCATCTGGCGGTCTGGGCGCTGGAACACGGGTTCGAAGCGCCAGACATGACGGTGATCTCGGAGCAGGACGTTCTGGGCGACAGGCTGATCCGCTCGCCCAAGAAACGCCGCAAGGCCGAGAATTTCCTGACTGAGGCGCAATCGCTGTCGCCGGGGGATCTGGTGGTGCATGTCGACCACGGCATTGGTCGCTATCAGGGGATGGAGGTTATCAGCGCCGCCGGGGCGGCCCACGAATGCCTGCTGCTGGAATATGCCGAAGAGGCCAAGCTCTACCTGCCGGTCGAGAATATCGAACTCCTCAGCAAATACGGCCACGATGAAGGGCTGCTGGACCGGCTGGGTGGCGGCGCCTGGCAGGCGAAGAAGGCCAAGCTGAAAGAGCGCATTCGGGAGATGGCTGACCGGCTGATCCGGATCGCCGCAGAACGGGCGCTGCGCAAGGCGCCGATCATGGATCCGCCGCCGCACGCCTGGGAGGAATTCTCGGCACGTTTCCCCTATCAGGAAACCGACGATCAGCTGCGCGCCATCGAAGATGTGATGGCCGATATGACCTCGGGCCAGCCAATGGACCGGCTGATCTGCGGCGATGTTGGCTTTGGCAAGACCGAGGTTGCGATGCGCGCGGCCTTTGTCGCGGCGATGTCCGGCGTGCAGGTGGCGGTGATCGCCCCGACAACCCTGCTGGCCCGTCAACACGCGGCCTCCTTTGCGGAACGGTTCCGGGGTTTCCCGTTGGAAGTCAGGCAGTTGTCGCGCTTTGTTACGACAAAAGACGCTGCCAAAACGCGCGAAGGTATGGCCAAGGGCACCGTTGATATCGTGATCGGCACCCATGCGCTGTTGGCCAAGGGGATCAAGTTCCAGAACCTTGGCTTGCTGATCATCGACGAAGAGCAGCATTTTGGCGTTGGCCACAAGGAGCGCCTGAAGCAGCTGCGCAGCGACATTCACGTCCTGACCCTGACGGCAACGCCGATCCCGCGGACCTTGCAATTGAGCCTGACGGGCGTGCGGGATCTGTCGATCATCGGCACGCCGCCGGTGGACCGGCTTGCGATCCGCACCTATGTCAGCGAATTCGACGCTGTCACCATCCGCGAAGGGTTGCTGCGGGAACATTATCGTGGCGGACAAAGCTTTTACGTGGTGCCGCGGATTTCAGACCTCGCCGAGGTCGAGGAGTTTCTGAAAGAGCAGCTACCCGAGCTGACCTATGTGGTGGCGCATGGTCAGATGGCGGCCGGTGAGCTTGATGACCGGATGAATGCCTTCTACGACGGCAAATTCGACATCCTTCTGGCCACCACCATCGTGGAATCGGGCCTCGACATTCCGACAGCCAACACCATGGTGGTCCACCGGGCCGATATGTTCGGCCTTGCGCAGCTTTATCAGATCCGGGGCCGGGTCGGCCGTTCGAAGACCCGCGCCTATGCTTACCTCACCACCAAGCCGCGCGTGCGCCTGACCGCGACGGCGGAAAAACGGCTCAAGGTGCTCGGTTCGCTCGACACTCTGGGCGCCGGATTTACCCTTGCCAGTCAGGACCTTGATATCCGCGGCGCAGGGAACCTGCTGGGCGAGGAGCAATCGGGCCAGATGCGCGATGTGGGCTATGAGCTGTACCAATCGATGCTGGAAGAGGCGATTGCAAAGATCAAGGCGGGCGAACTGGAAGGCCTGTCGGAGGGCGACGATCAATGGGCGCCGCAGATCAATCTGGGCGTGCCGGTGCTGATCCCCGAGGATTACGTGCCCGATCTGGATGTGCGCCTTGGCCTCTATCGCCGCCTCTCGGGCCTCACGACCAAGGTCGAGCTGGAAGGGTTTGCCGCAGAACTGATCGACCGGTTCGGCAAACTGCCGAAAGAGGTCAACACCTTGATGCTGGTGGTACGGATCAAGGCGATGTGCAAACGCGCGGGCATCGCCAAGCTGGACGCCGGCCCCAAGGGCGCGACCCTGCAGTTCCACAACGACAAATTTGCCTCCCCGCAGGGGCTGGTCGAATTCATCGAGGATCAGAAGGGCCTCGCCAAGGTCAAGGACAACAAGATCGTCGTGCGTCGCGACTGGAAAAAGGACAGCGACAAGATCAAGGGCGCCTTTGCCATCGCCCGCGACCTGGCCGAAAAGGTGGTCGCGGAGAAGAAGAAAGCCAAGGCCAAGCAAACCTAGGCCTTCAGCACGCAGGGATGGTGCGGGTCAGCCGCAGCAGCCCTGCGGCGCCATCGCCACCTGCGCGCAGCCGCAGGAGGCCATGATCCCGTCCGAGCGCGCCTGCGCCAGATCCAGCTTTTGCCGAATGTGGTGGATTTCCACGGTTTCCCCACGCGCCGCGAGGCAGTCGTGCAACCCTTTGAGACTCCAGACGTTGTCGGGATGGATCGACGCCCGCGACAGGGTGCCATCCAGCCCCAGATCGGCGCGATAGACGGCCTCTGCCTCCGCCACATGGCCTTGCTCCAGCAGCAGCGCCCCCAGCGCGTGGCGGGTGGGCTGCATCCAGCCCCAGGGTTCGTCGTAAGGCAGGTTGTCATCCAGATCGACCGAGCGGCGCAAATGCCCATAGGCGATATCAAAGTTGCCCTTGCGATACTCAATCTCGCCGCGCAGCATTTCTCGCGCGATTTCAAGAAGATCGACAACCCGGTTATTGTGCATCAACCGGGTCTCCGGCACCCGATCCTTGGCCGCAAGGAACAGCGCTTCCTCGGCCTCTGCCTCAGCCACGAGTCCCGTCGCAGCATAGCCAAGGGCGCGGGCATAATGGGTGGTGGCTGTCAGGGTGCGGAACAACTCCTGATCCTCTGGCAGTTCCAGTGCAATCGCCGCGTCCCAACGCCCAAACCGGATCAGGATATGAGGATGCATGGCCATGTAGCTTTCGAAGTAGTCCGCCATCGGCGGGCTTTCGATCCGCAGCATTTCAATCGGCGTGGTGTCCCACAGTCCCTGATTGGCGCGCAGGGCTGGTTCCATTTGTCCAAGGAAAAGAGCACCATAGATCACGAAGTGATAATCGTGCTGCCGATAGCCGGTATAGATATTATAGGCGCCTTCGCGTTCGTAGTATTTCAGGTCTGCTTCGATCGCCTTCTGGTTCCAGTAGACCACGTCCTGATAGTTGCCGCAGAGCACGTCGATATGGGTGGGCATATGCACCAGATGCCCGGCATCGGGCACCAGATCGCGCAGCACATCACCCGCCTTCAGCGCCTTTTCCGGGGTCGGCGACATTTCCATCAGGTGCACATAAAGATGCAGCAGGCCGGGATGGGTCATGGCTCCGGGCAGGCTATCAAAGGCGTCTTCCAGAACCTGTTGCGCTTCTTTCGTCGCGGCGCCTTCTGCCGGAAGGCCGGTTTTCAGATCCCACATGTTCCAGGGTGTGAGGTTCAAGAGGCTTTCGACATAGACGCAGCGCAGGTCCAGATTGTCGGGCACCTTGGCAAAGGCCGCACGCATGCTGTCGGCAAAATCATGGTCCCAGGCGTGCATGTCATCGACGGGCGTGCGCTGCGGATAGCGGGCGGTCAGCGCTGCGATCAAGGCTTGCTCGACCGGGGTGCAGCCCTCTGCGTGGGCCAGGGCATATTGCGTAGCATCATAGGCGGTCGCCAGCGCCTCGGCCCGGGTGGCGGGGTCGTGCAGCTCCCATGGCATGTTGTAGTTGGGGCCGGATGCATAGGCGAGACCCCAATGCGCCATGGCGCAACCCGGATCCTCGGCCAGCGCGCGGCGAAAACAGGTGGCCGCCTCCTGATGGTTATAGCCATAGGTCCAGATCAGACCGCGATCAAACCACAGCTGCGCCTTGGCGCTGCCGGTGGTCACGGGACAGGAATAGGTCCCGAGATCATAATAGAAATCCATGAAAACACCCCTTCAAGCTTATGAAGAGGTTAGGGTTTTCAGGCTTGCCGGGCAAGCGGCGTGTCCCCGGCGCGACGCGGCAGCAGTGCAGTTGCGCAATCTGCTGGCAGGCGGCGGTGCGGGGTTAAGCCGCAGGCAGGCGTGCTTCTACTCGCGCCATATGCAGCATGACGAGAAACCCGAGGAAAGCCATGATCAGAATGCCTGCGGTCAACGGCAGCAGCGATCCGTCGAACAACAGCCCGACCGGTGCGGCGATGGCTGCGGCAACTACTGTGGAGATTGCCCCCATGACCGAGGCAGCCGTACCCGCGATATGGCCCATCGGCTCCATCCCCATGGCGTTGAGATTGCCAAGGGTAACGCCGGCCATGAAGAACACGCTGGTCTGCCAGGTCACAAACAGGCCAAAGGCTACGGAGTTGTCCAGCGGCATGCTTTCCAAGACCAGCATGGCCGATGCCAGACCGATCTGGGAGGCCAGCGCCCAGGTCACCATGCGGCGCATCCCCAGACGCACCACCAGTACAGCATTCAGGAGGCTGCCCGTCCCAGCCACCAGCGCAACGCCGAAGAACCAGAAAGGGAAGCTTTCGGCGCGGTCAAAGACCACATCATAGGCCGGTTGAACCAGGGTGATCATGGTGAACAGCATGCCAAGGCACAGGCATTGGGCGATGATCGACAGGCGGACGGTGGGGTGGGTCACCATCTCCTTCAGTGCTGCAGCCATCAGCGCCGGGCGCACCGGGCGGCGGTCTTGCCGCTCCAGCGTTTCGGGCAGGCGCACGCCCATCCAAAGTGCGATGATGAGAGCAAAGGCCGCAAAGGCAGCAAAGATGCCACGCCAGCTGGAAAAGGCAATGATGACAGAGCCCAGCATCGGCGCAACCGCCGGAACGAGGGTGAAGATCATCATGGCGATGGAGACAACCCGCGCCATCTCACGGCCCGAATAGAGATCCCGCACCACGGCCATGGCGACAACGCGCGGTCCGGCTGCGCCAAGCCCCATGGTGACCCGCGCCAAAAGGGCCAGTTCCAGGGATTGCGCGGCCCAGGCCGCGGCCGCCGAGATGATATAGAGAATGACGCCGCCAAAAATGACGGGCTTGCGGCCAAAGGCGTCAGAGATCGGGCCGGTAAAAAAGGTGCCGATACCCATGCCCAGAACAAAAGAGGTGATGATCAGCTGTGCCCGATTTATGTTATCGGGGCTGAGCGTTGCGCCAATTTCCGGCAGGGCCGGCAGCATGGCGTCGATGGAAAAGGCGATGGTAGCAAACATCATCGCGATCAAGGCGATAAATTCACCTTTCGACATCGGGTTTGAAACGGATTTTGACATAGATAACCTCATGCGGCGCTTCAGAAGGAACCGGAAATCGGATCCAATCCGGGCGCCGCTGAAAGGCCGCTACCATGATTTTAAAAAAGGCACCAGTAGATCGCCTGCACAGGACGCTGTGCATCAATGCGATGGTCAGAATTGTGGCAGCGTCGTCACTGGCGCGCAGGTGACGTGGGCGGATCGGGACACTCATCCTCGTTGGCCGCAGTGGTCGGATCTTCGCGGTGGTGGCGACCGAAATGGGCGATCAGCCACTCGCTGTGTTCTTCGCGTTTTTGGATCTGGTAGAGCGCGAACTCCCGGATCGCCAGGGCAAAGACCCCAAGGCCGCTGAAGATCAGGATGATCGTGCCAATCTTCCCGGCCGCCGTCACGGGAACAAAGTTCCCGTAACCCACGGTGGAAATGGTCACGACCGTAAAGAACAGGCTGTCCAGCCAGTTCCACCCCTCGGCGTAATGAAAAAACACTGTACTGAAAACGACGATACCGATGAGGGTGGCAAAGATACTGGACCGCTTAATCTGCATTATTCATCCTTTGGTCCGGCTTCCAACTGGGACATGATGTCGGCGATCACCTGCTTCCACAGTTCGGGCGGCTGGGCACCGGGCACGGCGTGCTGGTTGGCCACCACGAAGGTCGGGACCGAGTTCACGCCCATCTTGCGCGAATGCGCATCGCGGGACTGGATCGCCTCGATGTCGTTCTCGGTCTCCAGCAGTTTCAGCATGATATCGCGTTCCATGCCAATCTCTTCGGCAATGTCCGCAAGGATTTCAGGATCACCGATATCCAACGCTTTAACGAAATAGGCGTCAAACAGGGCGTCGACGGCCTCGGTCTGCTTGCCTTCGGTGCCGGCCCAATGGATCAGCCGATGCGCGTTGAGCGTATTGGGCGTACGTTTCATGCCTTCGAAATCGATCTTCAGCCCGGCCTGTTCGGCATGTTCCACGATGGGCGCATAGGCGCGCACTGCGGCGTCCTTGCCTCCGAATTTCCCTTCCAGATAGGCGCGCCGGTCCATGCCTTCGCGGGGCATGTCGGGGTTCAGCTGGAAGGGATGCCATTCGATCACAAAGGGATGGTTCGGGATCTCGGCCAGTGCCTTGTCCAGATGGGTCTTGCCGATATAGCACCAAGGGCAGATCGGGTCCGAAAGAATGTCGAGCTTGACCGAAGGAAGGCTGGTCATTGGTTATCCTTTGAAATAGGCCGGCAGGGCGCGCCTCAGCAGTTTTCCGTTTGCGCCAGTCGGCAGGGCATCAAGATACACATAGGCACGCGGTTGTTTGTAACGCGCCATACGGTCCGTGGCAAAATCCCGAAGCTCGGCTTCGGGGATCTCTTGCGGGCCGGTGTAGAAGGCCACGATAATATGTGTGTCTTCCTTGACTTCAACCGATGTCACCCCGACTTGCACAATCCCGTGATGAGCCGCGAGCGTGGTTTCCACCTCGATCGGGGAAACGCGGAAACCGCCTGCGTTCATCATGTCATCGGCGCGGCCCAGATAGGTGATCTGACCATCGGTCGTCATGGCGCCCTGATCGCCGGTTAGAAACCACTCACCCTGCATGCGTGCCTCGGTTTCTTCGGGGGCGTTCAGATACCCCAGCATCAGACCGGGGTCAGAGCGGTGCACCGCGATGGTGCCTTCGGCGCCGCGCGGTACTGGCCCATCCGGGCCAAGAATGGCGACCCGACGCCCATCCTGCGGCTGGCCAAGCGCATCATCCTGCGCCGGATGTGCCGGAGAGGAGGAAATGAAGGTCGAGCATTCCGACATGCCGTAAGCCTCATACAGGGCCCGGCCGGTACGCTCGGTCCAGAGGTCAGACAGGTGGCGCGACAGTTTTTCCCCGGCGCAGAGGCCGTGCCGCAGTTCTGGCAGATGAAGATCGCAATCCGAATTGAGGATTTTGCGGTAAACTCCCGGTGCCGCAGCAAAAATCGTGGCGTGATAATCGCGCAGCAAGGCAGGAATCGCCTCGGGCGGTGTGTCCGGGTCGGGGATCAGCGCGGTGGCGCCGATGCTCCAGGGGTCCATCAACCCGGTACCGAGGGTAAAGGTCCAGTTGAAGGCACCGGCGTGCAGCAGGCGGTCGTGTTCTGAAAGGTCGTACCAGTCCCGCACCATCATCTGCCGCGCCCAGATGGCACGGTGTGCATGGGCGACGGCGCGGGGTGATCCGCTGGTGCCGGAGGTATAGACCACATAGGCCAGACGGTCCGGATCCCCCATGTCATACTCGCAGGGCGGAAGGTCGCGCATCGCGGTCAGTTCAGGCAGGATGATTTCGCGCGGGTGATCGGCGCAGGCGACCGACGGATCGCGCAGAACTGCGGCCACGTCGAGTTCCGCAATCATCTTGGCGGTTTCCGGTGCGGTCAGCTGCGAGGAGGTCGGGACGGGTACCAGACCAGCCGCAATCGCGCCAAGATAGGCAAGCGGGAAATCGACCGTATTGCCAAGCCGCATCATCACAATGTCGCCAGGGCGCAGACCCGCCGCCAACAGCCCCGTGCCGGTCCCGCGCACCGCGGCCTCCAGCTGGGAATAGGTCCATTTCTGGCTTTGATCGCCGCCAAGGACCTCCAACGCAGGTTTTTGAGGGCGGTCGGGTGCGAAACGCAGTACATGGGCGGCCATGTTGAACGGCGCCGGGCAGGGGGCAAAGGGCCCATTGTCGAAAACTGATATCATGGATCTTCGCTAGCGTGACACGTGCCGCGTTGCAAGCTGCCGTGCTGCGGCCTATAGAAACAGCATGACTGGCCGCGACCCCAAAACCCTTATCACCATTGCCCGCTCTGGCGGCGAAGACACGCAGGCAGAACCGCTGGACCTTGGCGTCCGCGTGCGGGAATTGCGCAAGGCGCGGGACTGGACGCTGGAACACGCGGCCAAACAAGCGGGGCTGGCCCGTTCGACCCTTTCGAAGATCGAAAACGGCCAGATGTCCCCGACATATGACGCCCTGAAAAAGCTGGCCGTCGGGCTGGAAATTTCAGTACCGCAGCTGTTCACCCCGCCGCAGCGCGATCAGGTGAACGGGCGGATGACGGTGACAAAATCCGGTGAAGGATCGCATCAGGCGACGGCCACCTATGAGCACGCACTGCTCGCCGATGGTTTGACCCGCAAGCAGATGCTGCCGTACCGGGCCCGGGTCCGGGCGCGCTCGATGGATGAGTTTGACGGCTGGGTACGGCACGACGGCGAGGAATTCCTCTATGTGCTGACCGGGGTGATCATGCTTTATACCGAGTTTTACGAGCCGGTTGAAATGCGCCGGGGCGACAGCGCCTATTACGATGGTGCCATGGGGCACAACGTGATCTCGCTCAGCCCGGATGATGCGACCATTCTGTGGGTCACGTCCCTGGTCTGAAGGCCGCAGTGAAGTACTGCTGACAACTCCCTGAATTTTTGTGATTTTGTTTTTTGAGGGATGGCGCCCAGGAATTTTCGCGCATCACCGTATGACCCGCGCTACGGGCATTTCAGCCCACAGCGGTCACAGCGGCTGTAGTCCGCACCCCAATGCGATGACCAAAGGAACACGGCGCTCAGATCGCATCGCGTTCCAGCTCTTCATGCAGCCTTTCCCAAAACAGGAAGTCGTCGGCCTCTTCCTGCGCCTCGGTGAGCGTCAGGTGGTGCGACTGGGCCAGGTAAGCAACGAACCCGTCCTTGTCGCCGATCGGACAGGGAGCATACCGGCGTTGAAGATACGGAAACCGCTGTTTGGCGCGGGGAAAGCGGACCGCCCAGCTGGCCGAAGCAGAGAAACATGACATTTCGAGTACCCCGTGAAAACAACAACAATACGGTATTATGGTAGCAAATATGTCAAAAAAGAAAACAATAGGATCATGAAGATCTTCACGATCACGCGAAACCGCTGTGATCAACGCCTAGTGGTTGCGGTGCCGTGCCCAATTACTCTGGTTGATACCACCAAACGTCGGGGAAGAAGCCGGTGCGATCACCATATATTGGAAGGCTCTCGGGATGGGCCAGTTGCCGCTTATGGGCAATGCGCCCTTTGTCGTATTGCCAGATCGGGATCACATAGCGCCCCGCCGTCAGCACACGGTCCAGTGCCCGTACCGCAGCGGTGAAGTCATCCGTGCTCTTTGAGGTCAGCAGCTGGTCAATCATCGCTTCGGCGGCGGGGCTGTCGATGCCCATCAGGTTGCGGCTGCCCGGTTGGTTGACCCCGGCGCGCCCCCAATAAAGTTTCTGTTCGTTGCCGGGGCTGAGCGACAGATCGCGGCGGAACCGGGTCAGGTCGAAATCGAACTCGGACTGGCGGGCAACATATTGCGCATTATCAACAAGTTCCGGCGTGATCGTGATGCCGAGGCGATCCAGCGCGCGGGCGTAGATTTCGACAATGGTCTTCATCTCTGCATCGCCTTGGCGCAGCAGCACCGACAAGGTCAGCACCTGACCGTCGGCATTCTTCAACACGCCGTCCTGTACAGTCCATCCAGCCTCGGCCAGAAGCCCTACCGCGCGGCGCAGGTTCCTGCGGTTGCGTTTGGTGCCATCGCTGCTGGGCAGGGTGTATCCCTCCAGCGTCCCCGGCAGCAGGGTTTCGGCATAGGGCTGCAGCAGAGCGCGGACATCGTCGGGCGCAGGCCCTTCACGCATGCCTAGGGTGGAGTTGGAGAAATAGGAGGTGATCCGGGGCTGGATACCGCCGGTGACGGTGCCGTTGATATATTCGAAATTGAAGGCAAGGATCAGCGCCTCGCGCACGCGCCAGTCATCCAGCGGCGCGCGGCGTGTGTTCATCGCCAGCCCGGTCATGCCGGAGGGCCGCTGATGCGGGATCTCGCTTTTGACCACGTCGCCGTCGGTCACAGCCGGGAAGTCATAGGCGCTTTTCCATTTGTCGGCGTTGAATTCGCGATAGGCGCTCAGCTCTCCGGCCTTGAAGGCCTCGAACAGCACCGTCTGATCGCCAAAGAAATCTATGCGGAGCTCGTCAAAGTTATGCATGCCCCGGCGCAGCGGTAGATCCGCGCCCCAGTAGTCGGGATTGCGGGAAAGGGTGACAAACCGGCCCGGCTCGAAATCGGAGACCAAATAGGCACCGGTGCCGATGGGCGCCTCGCTCAGGCCGGAGGCCGCGAAATCCTTGCCTTCCCACTGCGCCTTTTTCAGGATCGGACGCATACCGGCGATCAGCGCCAGCTCCCGGTCTTCGGTATTGAAGGTAATCTTCAGGCTGCGTGGGCCGGTCTGTTCAATCCCCGCCACCTTGGACCAGAACCCGCGATAGCGCAGGTGACCTTCGGTGCCGAGCGTTTCATAGGACCACAGGACATCCTCGACCGTGACAGGGCTGCCATCGGAAAACCGCGCCTCGGGGCGCAGGGTGAACTCCACCCAGGAGCGGTCCTCGGGCACGTTGATCGATTCGGCCAGCAAGCCATAAAGGGTAAAGGGTTCATCCCAGGAGCGGCCCATCAGGCTTTCGTATCCCCAGAAGCGGAGCTGCCAGGGCGGGGTGCCTTTCTGGGCAAATGGGTTCAGCGTATCAAAGCCGCCGGTGTTGCCGACAACCAGCCTGCCGCCCTTTGGCGCCTCGGGGTTGGCATAGGGAAGCGCGGTGAAGCCCGGGTCCAACGCCGGTTCGCCATACATTGCAATACCATGGGCTGATTCTGCGGCTGCAAAACTGGCGTTGAGACAAAGCCCGATTCCCATCACAAGCGATCCGGCGGCGGAGAAATATTCTGACCTCACTTTGGCAACAATCCCATTCTGCCCTTATTTACTTGAGCCTTCACGGTAGAGGCGCGTCTTTGTCTTTTCAAACTTTTAGCTTGGATGAAAGCACGAAATTGCGTATAAAGGGGTCACTGCTCGATAGGTTTCTTGCCTGTATGAAACCTGCCTCAATAACTTAACGCCCGCTTCGTGCGGGCGTTTTTTTTGGTGAAATCGTGTGGTTTTCGATGGCAAATAGCTTGGGAGAGTACGGCGGAAGCGCTGTGTATTTCGGCCGTCCTGGCTGAACAAGTCAGTAGTCCTACGCGTTTTCTTTGCCCCGGTCACGTGGCAGAATGCCGCGCAACTCAACTCAGCTTAAAGGACACCTGAGATATGACACTGAAGGGCAAAACGGCGGTGATTACCGGATCGAATTCGGGCATCGGCCTTGGCGTTGCGCGCGAGATGGCGCGCGCCGGTGCGGATGTGGTTCTGAACTCGTTCACCGACAGGGACGAAGACCACGCGCTGGCCGAAGAGATCGCCAAGGAGTTCTCGGTAAATGCCCGCTACATTCAAGCGGATATGTCCAAAGGCGAAGACTGCCGGGGCCTGATCGAAAAGGCGGGTAGCTGCGATATCCTGATCAACAATGCCGGGATCCAGCACGTCGCCCCGATTGATGAGTTCCCGCTGGACAAATGGGATGCGATCATCGCGATCAATCTCAACTCGGCCTTTCACACCACCGCAGCGGCGCTGCCCAAGATGCGCGCAGCGGGCTGGGGCCGGGTGGTCAATATCGCCTCTGCACATGGTCTGACCGCATCGCCCTATAAATCGGCCTATGTGGCGGCCAAGCACGGCGTGGTCGGTATGACCAAGACCGTGGCGCTGGAAACCGCTGAAGAGCCGATCACCGCCAATGCGATCTGCCCGGGGTACGTGCTGACACCGCTGGTCGAGGCGCAGATCCCGGACACCATGGAGAAATACAACATGGGCCGCGAAGAGGTGATCAAGAAGGTCATGCTTGAGCGTCAGCCCTCGCGCGAATTCGCCACGGTTGAGCAACTTGGCGGTACGGCTGTCTTCCTTTGCTCGGATGCGGCTGCGCAGATCACTGGGACCACGATCAGCGTCGATGGTGGCTGGACCGCTCTGTAAGCGGTATGGGAAAAGGAATGGAGTGGCAGCGAGATAGCTGCCGCTCTTAATGTCGGCATTGCAGGTTGAAGCACGAAAAAGCCTAAGTCGTCAGCCTTTGGCCCCGTCGGCGGGCGGCTGCGTCGGATCCTTGGGGTTCGGGTAGACCAGTCCGGCGGAAATCACCAGTTTCGCTGCATCCTCGACCGACATGTCGAGAACGGTCACATCCTCTTCTGGCACAAACAACAGGAACCCGGAGGTCGGGTTGGGTGTTGTCGGGATGAAGACGCTCATCAACCCGCCGGATGTTTCGGCCCGCTGGGCAATTTCGCCCTTCGCCTTGGTCGAGACAAAAGCGATCGCCCAAACTCCCTTGCGCGGATACTGGATCAGACAGGCGGTATCAAAGCTGCTTTCCGACTGGGCGAATACGGTTTCCGAGATCTGTTTGATTCCGGAATAAACCGAGCGGATCACCGGCATCCGGTCCACTAGATTCTCCGCGAACCCGATCAGCGAACGGCCGATGATGCCTTTTGCAATCCAGCCGACGATGATGGTGAACAACAGGAAGATGATCAGCCCGACGCCGCGCAGGTTGATGCCGATATATTGCTCGGGCCGCATGGTATGCGGCACCAGGGGCAGAACCACACCGTCAATCCAACCCATCACGGTCCAGAGCAGCCAGAGTGTCAGCCCCACCGGCGCGATCACGACGATCCCGGTTAGAAAGGAAGAGCGCAGCCGCGCGAACAGGCCGGGACGGCGGTGGGGTTCTTGATCAAATGGAGTGGTCATGGGCGCATTCACGATGACAGATGCGGGGAACCTAGGCACTGTTCAGCAGAACGGCAATGGCCGCACTGCCGAATTACCATATCAGCCCGCGATTGCGTTCAATTCCTGAGCAATAGCCGCGGCAAGACGGGCGTTGTTGCGCACAAGCGCGATATTGGCCACCAGCGAGCGTCCTTCGGTCAGATCAAAGATGCGCTGCAGCAGGAAGGGTGTCACCCCCTTGCCGGAGATACCCTGTGCATCGGCCTCGGATTGGGCCTGTGCGATGATCGGAGACAATTCCTCGGCCGGGATCTGTGCCTCGGCCGGGATCGGGTTCGCGACCAGCTGCCCACCATTCAGTCCCATGGCCTGACGCATTGCATGGGCGCTGGCGATCTCTTTGGCCGTGTCCATCCGCAGTGGCGCCATCAGTTCGGATTGCGCCGACCAGAAGGCGGGGAAGCTGTCCTGACCATAAGAAATCACCGGAACCCCTTGGGTTTCCAGAACTTCCAGCGTTTTCGGGATGTCCAGAATCGCCTTGGCGCCAGCCGCAACGACAGTCACCGGGGTTTGCGCCAGCTCCATCAGGTCGGTGGAGATGTCAAAACTGGTTTCGGCGCCCTTGTGCACGCCGCCAATGCCGCCGGTGGCAAAGACGGAAATCCCCGCCAGCCGGGCAGCGATCATGGTGGCGGCCACGGTGGTCGCTCCGGTGCCGCCACTGGCGATGCAGGCAGCGATATCCGCGCGCGACACCTTGGCGACGTCTTTCGCCTGGCCCAGCGCCTGCAGCTCATCCGCTTCTAGGCCTACGTACAGCTTGCCGTTCATCACCGCCATGGTGGCCGGAACCGCGCCCGCATCGCGAATGTCCTGTTCGACCTGTGCGGCGGTTTCCACGTTTTGCGGATAAGGCATGCCGTGGGTGATGATGGTGCTTTCAAGCGCGACAATGGCGCGACCGGCAGCGCGGGCCTCGGCCACTTCTTGGGAATATTTGATGGGGATCACAGCGGAGGCTCTCCTGAAACATATGTGGCTGCGGCGGTCAAAGCAGATGCCAGCGCCGTGGCGGGCGGCTCGCCGCGGGTCTCGGCGGCGATATGCGCCGCCATGAAAGTATCGCCAGCGCCGGTGACGCGGGCCACGGTGACCTGCGGCGGCTCAAGCGTAAAGGTATTGTGTGCGTCCGCCTTGGTAGCCGACCGGCTGCCGTCGGTGACAAGAACCCGCGCGGCGCCGCGCTCCAGCAGGGCGGTTGCGGCGGTTTCGCTGTCGCCGAACGTGGCCTGGCAGAGCAAACCGGCCTCTTCGAGGTTAACGTAAAGCGTGCCCCGGCTGCGCATCAGGAATGGCCGTAGCCGCTCTGCCTTGCCCGGAGAGGCAGGCGCCACCCGCAGGTCGGCATTGGCAAAGGCGGGGCTGGCGGCGATGTCGTCAAGCAGGGACAGGGTCAGGTTGCCATCCAGCGCAACCGGCCCGGCATAGGGCGCGGTTTCCGAGCCAAGGGTGCCATCCAGTAGCGGGCGCAGGATCTTCGCCCCTGCGGCCTCAAGCGAATGAGCATCGGCAATCGCTGCGATCAGCCCGTTGGCGCCTTCGACCGCCATATACTGGTCAGTCGGCAAATCTTCGGAGCGGTAGACATGCGCTGTATCAAGCCCGAGGTGACCACAGGCGGCGATCAGCTCATCCCCTTCGGCATCCTGACCAATCGCGCTCAGCAGCGCGGGTTTCAGGCCAAAGCGGGCCAGTGTCATGGCGATGTTCATGGCAACGCCGCCGGGCAGGCGGGTGATCCGCCCCGGCATGTCAGAACCGCGTTGCATGTCAGAGGAGCAGCGGCCAATCACGTCCCAAAGCACCGATCCGATGCAGAGAATCTGGGCGGGAGCAGGTTGGGCCATGGGGGTATCGGAACGGGGCGATGTCATGGCTCTCTCTTGCCGCCTTTCACGCGCCCCCGCAAGCGGCTTTGCAACCTATGGCACCGCAAAGGTCAGCGCAGCCCAAAGCGTTTCCCATACCGCGCCGGTTTCCGGATCGGACGGGCGCAGTACAACGGCGTCCAGAAGATAGGTATGGCCGGGCTTCACTGGGATCTCGGCGCGTCCCTCTGCATCGGTCTGGGTCAAGGTGATGGTCACGCTGTCATCGGGCGCGCGTTCGAAGATTTCGACCTGTGCGGCTGCGCGCGCTTTTTGCTGATAGAACAGCTGAACCGGTAGTGTGTCGCCCTTGAATGTGTAGGGATTTGCAAGGGCAACAAACTCCGTCTCCATGCCGCTTTCCCGGTCCGACCCGGCGCCGCTGCCGACGGCAATCAGGGATTTCGCGTGCCTGCTGTAGCGTTCGGTGAATCCATCCACGGGCAGGCCGCGCCCCTCGTGTCGGGCACGGATATCGGCAAATCCCTTATGCTCGGCGAAGGCGTCAAATTTTTCCCAAGTCTCATAGATCAGCGTTTCCGGCATAGTTTCATGGACCAGAGTCAGCAACCCGTCCCGTTCGGCGGTCACTGTCAGGGCCGGTAGATCGCCCATGCGTCCTTCGTAAGGGGTGGCGGTGTCACCGGTGATCACCTCGGACCGTTTGGTGCGAGTTTTGAAATAGGGCAGCCGAAAGCCCTTGAACTCTTGCCCGTTCAGCAATTGCGCTGGGAGTTCCTCTCCGGATTCAACTTGATAATTCTGCGGTTCGATCCAAAACTCATGGGACAGGGCCGGGTCCGCCAGCCTGAACGAGAATGCAAAAACGAGTAAACAGGCCAGGTGATTTTTCATGACGAATTCTTTGTTGCTGCGTGGGATGAAGGTGGCATGCCTCTGCCTGCTGTCAAGTCTCGGCTTTTGGGGCGCCGAACGCGCCCTAGCCCATGAGGTGACACCGGCCATTGGTGATTTCACAATTGAGGACAACACGTTACATCTGTCTCTTCGTTTGAATGCAGAGGCATTTGTCGCCGGTATTGATCTGGATACGCACCAAGACACCGAAGCGGCCGATCAGGCGGGCGATTACGATCTGTTGCGCGCCATGCCGCCCGAGGAACTGGCGCCGATGCTGCGCCTGTTTGCCGAGGACTGGCTGAAAACCCTTGATGTCGAGGCAGGGAGCCCTCTGCCGCTGGTGGTGGAAGATGTACGCGTCGCACCGGTTGGTGACGTCGAACTGCCGCGCGAGAGTGTGCTGACCCTTTCGGGGGAGCTACCGCCGCTTGCCTCGGCGCTGACGATCCGCTGGCCAGAAGGGGCTGGGGCCGTGGTTCTGCGTCAAAACGGGGTGGAAGAACCTTTTACCGGCTATATTCAGGGCGGTGAGAGCACCGGACCCATCGCGATCGGGGGCGGATCGGCCTTGTCCCCGGCAAAGGCTTTTACCAGCTATATCCCGGTAGGTTTTGACCACATCCTCCCGAAAGGTTTGGATCACATCCTGTTTGTCCTGGGGCTTTTCTTCCTCAGCACTCGTATAAAGCCGCTTTTGTGGCAGGTCAGCGCCTTTACTGTCGCCCACACCATCACGCTGGCCTGTGGTGCGCTGGGGCTGGTGACTGTGAACCCGGCGGTGGTGGAGCCGCTGATTGCGGCCTCGATCGTCTTTGTTGCGGTGGAGAACATCTTTGCCCGGCGGTTGCACAGCTGGCGCACGGTGGTGATCTTTGGCTTTGGCTTGTTGCACGGGCTGGGCTTTGCCAGCGTACTGGGGGAATTTGGCCTGCCGCAGGCGCAATTCATTCCGGCGCTGATCGGGTTCAATGTCGGGGTTGAACTGGGGCAACTGACGGTGATCGCGCTTGCCTATCTGCTGGTCGGTTACTGGTTCGGCGGCCATCCGAAGTACCGCGGCCGCGTCGCCATTCCAGCCTCCGTCACGATTGCGCTGATCGGCAGCTATTGGTTCGTGGAACGCGTCTGGCTCTGATCGTGTTTACATCGCCCCGCAGCTGTAACACCGGGGCGATGACGTACCTTCTGGGAGAGCTGAGGCTCAGCCCATTGCCTTGATAAATGTTTGAAGCGCTGCGACGGGATCTTCGCTGCGCCAGATTTCCTCGCCAATGCCAAAGAAATCCGTGTAAGGATAAAGGCTTCCGACCAGCTCTTCAGTCAAACCACCTTCGGCCACGACCGGCACTTCTACCACTTCGGACCACCACTGGAACAGCTCCTGCTCAGCCACCGCGCCATCACCCAAGCCGGATGTGCCGACGGGGCCAAAGCTGATGTAATCGGCGCCGGCTTCGCCTGCGGTCAGCCCGTCGTGACGCGAGGCGCCGCAAAAGCTGCCGACAATGGCATCGGCGCCAAGCGCCTTGCGGGCGCTGCGCACGGATTTGGAGGCATCGGTCAGGTGCACGCCATCAAGGCCGAGCCGCTCGGCCAGGATCTGATGATCGGAAATCACGATGGCCACATCGCGGGCCAGGCAAACCTCGCGCAGGGCGTCACCGGCGCGGCTAAGCGTGTCTTCATCGCGGCTTGCCAGATCTAGGCGCACGCAGGCGATCTCGGTGCTGTCGAGCACCTTGGCCAGCTGGTCGGGAAACCGGCCCAGTTCAAAACTAGGCGGCGAAATCAGATAGATCTGGGGCTTTTCCACTGTGTTCGCGGCGGTATCCATCAAGGGCGCTCCTGTTGCTTGCTGGCTGGTGTTTAACGCATCTGCCACAGGACGCAAGGATCCTGCGCCGCCCTGCGACGCCGGGACCAGCAGTGGATGCCCTTGCCGTTCGCAGCCCCTGCGATTACAGCAGGGGAAAATGCCCTTTGGGCGCTATGGAGACAGACATGCCCAGCGATATGCCACAGCCCGCCTTTGTTCTGGTGCGCCCCCAGATGGGCGAAAACATTGGCGCCGCCGCCCGTGCGATGTGGAACTTCGGGCTGGACCGGATGCGCATAGTGGCGCCGCGCGACGGCTGGCCGAACCCAAAATCGGTGGCCATGGCCTCGGGCGCGGGGCGGCTGCTGGACGAGGCATTGCTGGCGCCCGATGTGCCCGGCGCGCTGGAGGACTGTTCCTTTGTCTTTGCCACCACTGCGCGTCCGCGTGAGCTGACCAAACCGGTCTACAGTCCCGAAGCCGCAATGAAGCTGGCAATTGAGAAAATCCGCGGCGGCGAGAAGGTCGCGGTGATGTTTGGCCCGGAACGTGCGGGCCTTGAGAATGACGATATCGCCCGTGCCAATGCCATCATCACGGTGCCGGTCAATCCGGAATTTGCCTCGCTCAACCTTGGTCAATGCGTGCTGCTGGCTGCCTATGAATGGCGCCGTCAGGCGGCCGAGGTCGAGCACGAGGTCTTCGAGATCGGTAAATCCGACTGGGCCACGGGTGTCGAGGTCGAGGCGCTGGTCACCCATTACGAGGACCGGCTTGAGGAAGCCGGCTATTTCTTCCCACCGGAAAAGGCGCCGGGGATGAAAGTGGTGTTCCGCAACCTGTTCAGCCGCATGCGTCTGACGCGGGCGGATGTGCAGATGCTGCATGGGGTGATGCGGCAGATGGTCCGCTGGAAGAAAATGTCGGACGATAGCTGAGCGTTAGCACTGGACGATCCGGACCGCCAACCCTAGCTTCACCGCGAAACCGAAGAGGGACGAGCATGAGCAGCAAGCGCAGTATCTTCCAAGAGGTCAGTGAACCCGAGGCCAAGCCGCAGACCGCCGCAACCGGCATGATCGACCGGGGCCGGGGCGGCGCCCGCAAGGCGATCCGGGCCTGGCTCTTTGTGCTGTTTGCGCTGGTGGTGGCGATGATCGTGGTCGGCGGGCTGACCCGGCTGACCGATTCCGGCCTGTCGATCACCGAATGGCGCCCCGTCACCGGGGCCATTCCGCCGATGAACGAGGCGGAATGGCAGCAGGAGTTCGACAAATACAAGCAGATCGACCAGTGGCAGATCCATAACCAGTGGATGGAGCTTGCTGACTTCAAATCGATCTACTGGTGGGAATGGGGCCATCGCCAACTGGGCCGGGTCATCGGGCTGGTCTGGGCGGTTGGCTTTTTTGGCTTTCTGCTGGCCCGCAAGATCCCGACCGGCTGGACCGGGCGGCTGATCCTGCCGGGGGCTTTGGGCGGGGCTCAGGGCGCAATCGGCTGGTGGATGGTCTCTTCGGGCGTGACCCAGGGCGAGGGCATGACCTCGGTTGCCTCCTATCGGCTGGCGACGCACCTTGGCCTGGCCTTTGTCATCCTCGGGCTGATCGCCTGGTATGGCTTCCTTCTGGGGCGGCAGGAACGGGACCTGATGCAGGCGCGCCGGGCCAAGGAAGCGAAGATCTTCGGCCTCTCGACCGGGCTCCTGCACTTTGCGTTCCTGCAAATCCTGCTGGGCGCGCTGGTGGCAGGCATTGACGCTGGGCGGTCCTATACCGATTGGCCGCTGATGGGCGGACAGGTGATCCCGCCCAATCCGTTGATGATCGAGCCGATGTGGAAGAACTTCTTTGAAAACCCAGGCTTGGTGCAGTTTGTTCACCGGATCTGTGGCTATCTTCTGTTTGCCTTTGGGGTGGTTGTCTGGCTACGCGGCCGCGCCAGCGCCCATGGCGCGACCCGGTTCGCCTTCAACGCCGTCTTTGCAGGTTTGATCGTACAGATTGCCCTTGGTGTGATCACCGTTCTTTACGCTGCGCCCTGGCAGGCAGCGATCCTGCACCAGCTGATGGCTGTGGTTCTGTGGGTCCTGATCCTGCGCGCCCGCTTCCTGGCAGGCTATCCGATTGCAACTTCCATCAAGGACCATTGAGAATATGACCGCATTTGAACAGCTGATGGCCTATGAGCGTGACACGCAGGCGTTGGGGCAGATCGCCGGCCGTCTGGGCTGGGATCAGGAAACCATGATGCCGCGCGGGGCCACCGGGCAGCGCGGCGCGGAGATGGCCGCGATCGAATCCGTGCTGCACGCCCGCCGCAGCGCGCCGCAGGTGGCGGAATGGCTGGAGCAGGCCGAAGCCCCGGATGAGGTCGGTGCTGCGCATCTGCGCGAAATCCGCCGCAGCTACGACCGTACCATCAAGGTGCCCGCGGATCTGGCCAAGAAACTTGCACAGGTCACCTCAGAAGCGCAGGGAAAATGGGCCGAGGCCCGCGCCAATGAAGACGTGGCGGCCTTCCTGCCTGTGCTGGAGGAAGTGGTCGCACTGAAGCGTGAGGAAGGTCAGGCACTGGCGGCGGGTGGTGACCTGTATGATGCGCTGGTCGCGGATTACGAACACGGCACAACCTCTTCTGAAATCGCAAAAATCTTTGATGCGATGCGTCCCGGTCTGGTGGATCTGCGGGCGCGGGTTCTGGATAAGCCAGCACCGCAGGGCTTGTCGGGGCGGTTTGATGAGAAAACCCAGATGCAACTGGCCCGCACGTTGGCGCGCACCTTTGGTTATGACATGGCGCATGGGCGGGTCGACAAGGCGGTGCACCCGTTCAGCTCTGGCTCAGGGCTGGATGTGCGGATCACTACGCGGACCAGCGAAACAGATCCGTTCAACTGCTTCTATTCGACCATTCACGAGGTTGGCCACGGGGCCTATGAGCAGAACATCTGCCGCGATTACCTGCTGACGCCGCTGGGGCGCGGGGTTTCGATGGGCGTGCACGAAAGCCAGAGCCGGATTTATGAAAACCAGATCGGCCGCAGCCGTGCCTTTACTGGATGGTTGTTCGAACAGATGCGGGACAGCTTTGGCGACATTGGCGTGTCCGAAGCCGATGCCTTCTACGCGGCGGTCAACAAGGTTCATAACGGTTATATCCGGACCGAAGCAGATGAGCTGCAATATAACCTGCACATCATGCTCCGTTTCGATCTGGAACGGGCATTGATGCAAGGCGACCTGGAGGTAGCGGACCTAGAGGCGGCCTGGAATGACCGATTTGAGGCCGATTTTGGCTATGCCGTCGACAAGCCCTCAAACGGCTGTCTGCAGGACGTGCATTGGTCGGTTGGTCTCTTCGGGTATTTCCCGACCTATTCGCTGGGCAATGTTTACGCCGGCTGCCTGCACGAGGCGCTGCGCCGGGATGTGCCAAAGCTGGATACGGATCTGGCGCAAGGCGATACTTCGGCCGCAACCGGCTGGTTGGGCGAGAAGTTGCAACAGCACGGTGGCTTGCGCAGCCCGCGGAATACCATCGCCCATGCCGCGGGAATGGAGCCGGACCACGCGCCGCTCATGAACTATCTCGAACAGAAATTCGGCGCGCTCTACGATCTGTAAGCTGCCTGGCGGGAACAACAGAAAAGGCCGGGCGCTATGCCCGGCCTTTTTGCATAAACTACAGCGGAATCAGACCAGAGCCATGCGCTCCGCCCGTTCCGGATCCGGAAATGGCCGGTAGAGCCCAAAGTCGGAATTTGCGATCAACGCAGAGACATTCGCGTAGAGTTTTTCAATCTCTTCGTCTTTTTCACCCAACACCCGAAAGGCCTGGTCCAGCTGGGTCATGTTCTCGAATTCGATCTCAAGCAGGAAATCACGGCAGGAATCGCTGGCAAGGTTCAGCTTGCGACGCAGCAGGCGCCAGCCGTTGATCACCTTGCGTTCTTGCAGGTAGGACATCCATTGATCGACGGCGCTGGAAAACGCTAGCGCTTTGGCTTCGTGATGAAGGTCGATGTAGCAGTGGTACATGTTCATCGGGTGGCTCCTCCCACGCAAATGTTTCCCATCAGTATGGCAGAAATTGTTTACCCATCGGTAAAAACGAAACGCCGCCCCGGACCGGGACGGCGTCTTTTGTTGCTTTGGTTTGGGGAGTGGGCGTCAGGCTTCGCCGCCCTCACCCTCAGCCTCATCATCGTCACCGCTGTCGGCAATCCAGGCGACCGAAACCACCTCTTCACCCTTGCCAGTGTTGAAGACACGGACGCCGCCGGCCGAGCGAGACCGGAAGGAAATTCCATCCACCGGCACCCGGATCGATTGCCCCTTAGAGGTCGCCAGCATGATCTGGTCTTCAACCTCGACCGGGAAGGACGCCACGAGTTCGCCGCCGCGCATCGCCTTGTCCATGGCGGTGACGCCCATACCGCCCCGGCCCCGAACCGGGTAATCGTGGCTGGAGCTCAACTTACCCTGACCGCCCTTGGTAATGGTGAGGATCAGGTTTTCGGCCGCTGACATTTCTGCATAAAGCTCGGTCGAGAAGTTGGGATCTGCCACGCTATCCTCATCCGAGGGTTCTGCATCGTCTGCGATCCCGGCCATGGCCCGGCGCATCTTAAGATACGCCGTCCGCTGTTCGGGCGTGTATTTCGAATGGCGGATCACCGACATCGAAACGACCTCGTCGCCTTCATTCAGCTTGATCCCGCGTACACCAACGGAATTGCGGCTGTTGAACACCCGGACCTCGGTCGAGGGGAAGCGGATCGCGCGGCCGGTGTTGGTGACCAGCATGATGTCGTCATCCTCGGAGCAGATCCGGGCATTGATCAGCTTGGTGTCCGCGTGATCGTCCTCGAACTTCATCGCGATCTTACCGTTGCGCATGACATTTGTGAAATCTGACAAACGGTTACGGCGCACAGTTCCAGCAGATGTCGCGAACATGATCTGCAGATCGTCCCATTCGTCCTCGGCCCGGTCGACCGGCATGATGGCCGCGATGGAGACGCCTGTCGGGATCGGGAGGATGTTGACGATCGCCTTACCTTTCGAGGTGCGTCCGCCCTGCGGCAAGCGCCAGGTCTTCAGCTTGTAGACCATGCCATCCGTGGTGAAGAACAACAGCTGTGTATGGGTATTCGCAACAAAGAGGGTGGTGACAACATCCTCTTCCTTGGTCTGCATCCCCGACAACCCCTTGCCGCCGCGTTTCTGAGCGCGGAAATCGACCAGCGGGGTGCGTTTGATGTAGCCGCCAGAGGTCACGGTGACCACCATGTCCTTGCGCTCGATCAGGTCCTCATCGTCCATATCACCGGACCAATCAACGATTTCGGTGCGGCGCGGCACGGCGAAATTCTCACGGACCTCGCGCAGCTCGTCAGCGATGATGCCCATGATCCGGTCACGGGAACCCAGAATCTCAAGGTATTCCTTGATCTTGGAGGCCAGTTCTTCCAACTCGTCGGTGACTTCCTTGACGCCGATCTGGGTCAGGCGCTGCAGGCGCAGTTCCAGAATGGCGCGGGCCTGGGTTTCCGACAGGTTGTAGGTGCCATCCTCGTTCGCGGTATGGGTCGGATCATCGATCAGCGCGATATATTCCAGGATCGGCTGCGCCGGCCAGCGGCGGGTCATCAGCTTTTCACGCGCTTCGGCCGCATCCGCGGATTGGCGGATCGTCGTGACGATCTCGTCGATATTGGTAACGGCAACCGCCAGACCACAAAGGATATGGCTGCGCTCGCGCGCCTTACGCAGCAGATAAGCGGTCCGGCGTGCGACCACATCTTCGCGGAAATCGATAAAGGAGGTCAGGAACCGGCGCAGGGTCAGCTGCTCGGGGCGGCCACCGTTGAGCGCCAGCATGTTGCAGCCGAAATGCGTCTGCATCGGCGTGAACCGATAAAGTTGGTTGAGCACCACCTCGGCAGTGGCGTCACGCTTTAGCTCGACCACCACGCGCACACCGTTGCGGTCGGATTCATCCTGAACGTGGGAAACGCCTTCGATCTTTTTGTCGCGCACCTGTTCGGCGATCTTTTCGATCATCGAGGCCTTGTTCACCTGATAGGGAATTTCGTCCACGATGATGGCGTAGCGATCCTTGCGGATCTCCTCGACCCGGGTCTTGGCGCGGATGATGACGCTTCCGCGTCCCTCAAGATAGGCCTTGCGCGCGCCGGAGCGGCCCAGCAACACGCCGCCAGTCGGGAAGTCGGGGCCGGGCACATATTCGATCAGCTGCTCGCTGGTCAGATCCGGCTCGTCGATCAGGGCCAGGGTCGCATCAACAACTTCGCCCAGATTGTGCGGCGGGATATTGGTGGCCATGCCGACCGCGATACCGCCAGCGCCGTTGACCAGCATGTTGGGGAAACGCGCGGGCAGAACCGTCGGTTCCTGGTCCTTGCCATCGTAGTTGTCCTGGAAATCGACGGTATCCTTGTCGATATCCGCCAGCATAAAGGCCGAAGGCTTGTCCATGCGCACTTCGGTGTAACGCATCGCGGCGGGGTTATCGCCGTCCATCGAGCCAAAGTTGCCCTGACCATCCAAAAGCGGCAGCGACATCGAGAAGTCCTGCGCCATGCGCACCAAGGCGTCATAGATCGCGCTGTCGCCGTGCGGGTGGTATTTACCCATCACGTCGCCGACCGGACGGGCCGATTTGCGATAGGATTTATCATGGGTATTGCCGGTCTCATGCATCGCATAAAGAATCCGGCGGTGAACGGGTTTCAGCCCGTCGCGCAGGTCGGGAATGGCCCGGCTGACGATGACCGACATGGCATAGTCCAGATAGGACGTGCGCATCTCGGATTCGATTGAGACCGTCGGCCCCTCGTATACCGGCCCTTGGGGCGGTGTTTCGTCCATGTTTTCAGGAGTATCCGGCGTATCGCTCACGTTTGCTGCCCGTTCTGTATTATGGGTCTCTATTGTGTCAGGACACCCTATCAGACACCCCATATGGGGCGCAAGCTGGCTGATGGGCAGACCGGCACGCCGCCCGACCGCGCGCGGAGCAGGCAGCGTGGTTTCGAAACTGTTAACCAATCCGTGGCTAGGATTTCACGGGGGGCTTCGTTGCAGGAGACCACATATGGAGATCAGCGAAACGGAACTGATGCTCAAGGGCTATGGGCTGACCACGGCCGAATTCATATATCACATGCCGGACCATCCTCATGTTCTGAATACATTTCTGTGGCAGGAGTACGATCTGGCGCCAGACCACGACCGGATGTTTCAGTTCATCGAATTCTGGCAGCGCGAGATCGAGGGACCGCTGCATTCGGTCCGCTTTACACACCGCAAGATGATTGGCGCCGGGGAATGGCGGCACGTGAAGGGCGAATTCAAGATCCACTAAACAGCAGGTGCCGGGCCATGAATGGAGGTCAGGCCGAACAGCTGGCCCCGCCCAATACGCAGAATTTGGCGCAGTGGGGATGGTTTAGCGCTACGGGCTTCTCTGCCTCGGCCAAGGTGGTGCCGAGCTCGAATTCCGGCGCATAGGGGAGCAGGGTGCAGGCCAGAACCGCCGGTTTTTCGGCACCCTTGCGTTTGACCACCATACGAGAAGAGGCGCACATCACATCCTCTGGCGCCTTGTTTAGGATGCCCCAGCAAGCGGTTGTAATTTCAGGTACTTCCACCGCCTCGTCCATCTCAGGGAACAGCACCGTCTGACCGGGGTTGGCGGAATCGATATCAAACCCCTGCGCGGCAAACAGATCGGCAAAACCTTGGCGCGCTTCCGCCTCGCTTTCGGCAAAGGCGATGCGGCCGGCAACCGCCATCTGGAACCCGTTGTCCCGCAGCCAGGCCATACCTTCCAGCGTTTTGGCATAGCTGCCTGCGCCGCGCTCGGTGTCGTGAATATCTGCGGAGTGGTGGTCCAGCGAGATGCGCAGCGTCATCTTGCCCGGGTGTTTTTCATTCAGCACCAGCAGATCCTGCCGCACGGTCTTGCGCATCATTGGCCGCATGGCGTTGGTGAGGATCAGCACTTCATACCCCCGCTCCAGCGCGGCGTCGGCCATGGCGCACATCTCGGGGTTCATGAAGGGCTCGCCACCGGTAAAGGCGATTTCACGTACCCGCCAGTTCCGCTCTTCAAGTTGATCCAGATAGTCCTCGACCTCGGCTGCGGTGAGGTAGACAAGGGCATCATTGCGGGGCGAGCTGAGGATATAGCAGTTCGCGCATTCAATATTGCAAAGGGTTCCGGTGTTGAACCACAGGGTTTCCGGGTTCGACAAGGCCACGGACGCCCGGGTGCTGCCGTCGGCTGTCACCAGGCTGTCTTGAAATTTACCTAGGTTTGCGTTGGGGTTAGGCAGATCTTTCACGGGGATGTCCTCATGGGCCGTTCCTTTCCGACAAGGCTACCCTATACTGCCCCCAAAGTGAAAGCCGCCGGAGGCCGCCTGACAGGGATGTGAAGTTGTTTCGCCTCTGCCTTGGGCATCCGGTCACAGCGAAATGGAATGAACAATGGCTCCACGCGTGATACCGGTCGATCCCTTCGATCTGGTGATCTTTGGCGGTACAGGTGATCTGGCGCAGCGCAAAATCCTGCCGGCGCTTTACCGGCGGTTTTGTGGTGGCCATTTTCCTGAGGAAGTCCGCATCATCGGCGCCGCCCGGGCCGATATCAGCACCGAAGACTACCGGCAGATGGTGGCGGAGGGGATTAAGGCAACGCTGAACGAACACGGGCCGGGTGTTGCGGGAATCCCGGAGTTTCTGCGCCGTGTCACTTATGTGTCGCTGGATGCCCGCGAGGATCGCGGTTGGGAGCCGCTGGCCGCGCAACTGGCCGAAGTTGAGCCACGGCCGATCCGAGTCTTCTACTTCTCGGTGGGGCCGGGCCTGTTCGGACCGCTGGCCGAACGTCTGCACCGGCACGGATTGTCGGATGAAGACAGCCGGATCGTGGTAGAAAAACCCTTTGGTCACGATCTGCAGTCTGCCAAGGCGCTGAACGCGACACTGGCCGCGCATTTCACCGAGAACCAGATCTACCGGATCGATCATTATCTGGGCAAGGAAACGGTGCAGAACCTGATGGCGATCCGGTTCGGCAATATGCTGTTCGAACCCCTGTGGAACAGTCAATACGTCGATCATATCCAGATCACCGTGGCGGAAACCGTCGGGGTCGCCGGGCGCGAGGAGTATTACGACCGCGCCGGCGCAATGCGCGACATGATGCAGAACCACCTGATGCAGCTTTTGTGCCTGATCGCGATGGAGCCGCCGGCAAAATTTGACCCCGACGCGGTGCGCGATGAAAAGGTAAAGGTGATCCGGGCGCTGGATCCGGTGGAGCCTTACCACATCGTCCGGGGGCAGTATAACGCGGCTGCCGGGGGTGAAGGACCTGACCTAACCTACCGGGAAACCGTCGGAAATCCGCGTTCCAGCACCGAAAGCTATATCGCGCTCAAGACCCATATCAGCAATTGGCGATGGGCGGGTACGCCGTTTTACCTGCGGACGGGAAAACGGCTTGTGGCGCGGTCTTCGGTGATCAACGTGCTGTTCAAGGATGCGCCGCATTCGATCTTTGGCGAAGAAGCCGGCCGTCACGCCAACCATCTGAAGATCCGCCTGCAACCCAACGAAGGCATCACACTGAGCGTGACCATCAAGGAGCCGGGTCCGGGCGGCATGCGGCTGGTTGACGTTCCGCTGGATATGAGCTTTGCAACGGCCCTCGGGGCGGATGGTAAAAATCCCCCGGACGCTTACGAGCGTCTGATCACCGATATGATCCGGGGTAACCAGACGTTGTTCATGCGCGGGGACGAGGTGACCGCCGCCTGGGCCTGGACCGACCCGATAATCGCGGGCTGGCAGGCGCGCGGGGATGTACCAAAACCCTATGATATGGGCAGCACCGGGCCCGGCGATGCGGACTTGCTGATGCGCCGTGATGGACGTGAATGGAGAGGAATAAATCCATGAAATTCAATGAATATCCAGATCAGGAAATGCTGGCGATAGAGGTTGCGCAGCGCATTGCCGGGGATCTGGAAACACATCTGCTACATCACGACACCGCCTCGCTTGCGGTGGCAGGCGGCAGCACGCCCGGGCCTATCTTTGATGATCTCTGCGCAGCGTCAATCGATTGGGAGCGGGTCCGGGTGATGGCGACGGATGAACGCTGGGTGCCCTCCGACAGTCACCGCTCCAATGCGCGAATGATCCGCGAGCGGCTGATGACAGGCCCCGCTGCCGCCGCGCGTTTTCTGCCGTTCTACGTTCCCGACCGCGCCCCCGAAGATGTTCTGGCCGAGGTCGAATCCCTAGTTTCCCCGGAATTGCCGATTTCAGTGGCGCTTCTGGGGATGGGCGAAGACATGCACACGGCATCCTTGTTTCCGGGGGTGAAGGGGCTTGAGGCGGCGCTTGCCGGCTCGGCGCCGACTTTGGCAGTGATGCGCCCGGACAGCCAGCCGGAAGGCCGCATCAGTCTGACAGCGCCGGTGTTAAACGGAGCGATGGCGAAGCATCTGGTGATCTTTGGTGAGGCCAAACGCAAGGCGCTGGATCGGGCGATATCGCTGCCGCCCGAAGAAGCCCCGGTTCAGGCCATTTTGTCAGGCACTCAAGTGCATTGGGCACCTTAAGCCTCAGCCTTATTGGCTGAGGTCGGTGGCGCCATCGAGATCCAGGAATTGCTGTTTCAAACTGTCCGGAATCGGCTGTCCTGCGCTGCCATCGGCGGTACGCAGAACCATCACGGCTTCCAGCCGGGTGCGCAGGTCGCCAGACCAGATCTGCTGCTCCATCACATATGACGTGTTGCGGAAGGACAGCACCCGGGCGGTGGAGATGTAGCTTTCGCCAAGCAGCATTTCCTTGAGGTAGTGCACATTGGAGTTACGCATCACCGTGCGCGGGATCGGCCCGCCGGAGAAATGCCTGGCGCAATGTGTATCGAAATAGGTGACGCGGGTGGATTCGAACCAGCCCAGGTAGGCCTTGTTGTTCACGTGGTTCAAAAGGTCGAGTTCGGAAAAGCGAACCTTATCGGCAATGGCAACGGGGCAGGGGTGGTCGATCCCCTGAGCCAACTGAGTCTCTGCATCGAGCGGGGTAAGGTAAAGGAGTGTCATCCCGTTGGACTAAGGCGCGGTATTTGAAGTTTCAACAAAAACCCTCCGGCACATCGTCTTGACCGCGACATCCGCGAAAACATCAGTCCAAGCGTCGCGAGGCTGTTGCATTCAAAATAGGAAGGGAGATTTGGAGCGGGTGAAGGGAATCGAACCCTCGTCACTTGCTTGGGAAGCAAATGCTCTACCATTGAGCTACACCCGCAGTGGGATTTGGGTAGCACCGCGCCGTGAGCGCTTCAAGTTGATTTCGCTGTGGATGGCGGATTTTGCAAATCCAGCGCCGAGCGGGACCGCAGTACTCCCGGCACAGGGCTGGCGGTCCGCAAACAAAAGAAACCAGACGACATTTTGCCATTGCAGCGTCATGGAACGGCAGGTATACGGCTCCACATCAGGCACCTGTAGCTCAGCTGGATAGAGCGCTGCCCTCCGAAGGCAGAGGCCATAGGTTCGAATCCTATCAGGTGCGCCACTTCTCCCCGAACTAATCTCCCGAACCAGTGTCCGGACCAATTCGGATTTGGGCTGTATTGTGAATTCGACGCCAATTCCAGCTGCAGCAGAAGCAAAAATCCGGCGCACCCATCGGGGCACACCGGACATTAGTGGTTCGTTTTGGTGTAATGCAGAACGCCTGGATGACGACCTGCGGACCGGGGTTCTATAGAACGCCTGGTCGGGTTTCCGTATCAGCCGCGCCAGTCACGGACGACGCCGCAGTCCATGTGAACAAAGTTGGAGCGATAATAGGTGCCAACACCGCCGGCAAGGCAAGCCTTGGCCGCTTTCGCCATCTGCGTAACAGAGCGAGACGCAAGGCGCAGGTCTGCGGCCTGTCCGCGCATGTGAAGAGAGTTCTTGGCGACGCCACGCGAACGGCTGCGCAGCATGGCGTTGGTCTTAGGGCTGCGATATCCCGAAAGCATCATATACGGTTCGTTTACTTCCAGCAGGTTATGAGAGGCGGCCATGATATCGATTGTGCGCAGGTCGATCTCTTTTACGTCGTCGGTGCGCCAGTCGCGCATGAAGTGATTGATCTCGCGCACTGCGTCTTTGATGTACTTGCCTTCGATCCAGTAGACCATGTCCAGCCGTTCACCGGTACGGCCCGAGTACATACGGATGCGGCGGATATCGCCGCCACCACGCAAAAAGCCTGCTGCATTGGAAAATGTTGGGGCTGCGGTTACTGCTGTTGCCGCAAATGCACCCAAAAGGGCCCGACGGGTGAGCCCCGAGTTCGATGTTTCTGCCATGTTTACCGCACCATCCCGAACGATTTGTGTGTCCTGCCGATGCCCGATGTTACGGGCCTGCCGTATTTCCCGGCACGTGACTTCTATGACACAGGGGGAATCACGATCCAAGTTTCGATTGGTCTTATCCCTGTTTTCTTCGGATTTTCGGCAATTTTTTGCGCAAAAGGGGACGTTCCGTTAAGATTTCCCCATCAAAAAGCACCAAAATCACTGGTCACAAGTTCGAGAACCGCCGAAAATAGGCTCTCAACTATTGGTTTACGATGTGTAAATGGGGGCTGCGTCTTGCTTCTTTTTACTAAAGATTCATGTAGTAGAGGGAAGATTTAATGGCATCGTCATCAGGGGGTCGCGCGTCAATGAAAACAGCACTTTATAGCAGAGTTCTGCCGCAGGTTCGGTCCGGCGTTTTCGCTCTGGCTCTATTCGGTGCCACAGTCGCCTTTGCGCCTAGTGGTGCCTCGGCGCAGGTCACGGCCTTCAAGCAATCGGTTGCTGAGTTCGCAGCGAACGAAGACGCCGTTGCCAAATTCTACCGCGAATCCGCTTACACCCCGATTTGGACCGCGCCGGGCGAAGAATCGATGCAGCGCCGGGCCGCGCTGCTGCGTGCGCTGGAAGAGGCCTCGGCCCACGGGTTGCCGGACCAGTCTGCCCTGGCGGCGTCGCTGATGGAGCAGATGCGCAATGCACGGTCGGCCCGCGATTTGGGGCAGATCGAAGCGGCGCTGAGCACGGCTTACGTGAATTATGCCACTGACCTGCAGACCGGCCTTCTTGATCCCGGCTCGATCGACGACGGGATCGTTCGCAAGAAACATACCACCGATCCGGTGACCTATCTGGAAGGCATCCGGGACAACCAGCCGATGGCCTATATGCGCTCGCTGGTGCCCGCCTCGCCGCAATACCGCGCCTTGCTGCGGGAGAAATTCCGTCTTGAGCAGCTGGTCGCCAAAGGCGGCTGGGGCACCACGGTTCCGAAGGGCAAGCTTGAGCCGGGTGACACCGGACCTGCTGTGATCGCGCTGCGCGACCGGCTGGTAGCAATGGGATATCTGCCCCGCAGCGCCACCGCCGCGTTTGACATGGATGTGGAACAGGCGGTGCAGAAGTTCCAGTCGGACCACGGGCTGGAGGTCGACGGCGTTGCCGGGGACGGCACCATTGCCGAGCTCAACAAACCGGTTACCGAACGGCTGAAATCCGTGGTGGTGGCGATGGAGCGGGAGCGCTGGCTGTCACCCGAACGCGGTGAGCGTCATATCCTGGTGAACCAGACCGATTTCACGGCCAAGATTGTCGACCGTGGCGACGTGACCTTTGAAACCCGGTCCGTGATCGGCAAGAACCAGCACGACCGCAGGTCGCCGGAATTCTCGGATGTCATGGAACACATGATCATCAACCCGAGCTGGCACGTGCCGCGCTCGATCATTACCAAGGAATACCTGCCGAAACTGCGCAACAACCCGAATGCAGTCCGTCACATTCTGATTACCGACCGTCAGGGCCGTGTCGTCGACCGCAACTCAGCGGACTTCTCTCAGTACACCAGAAGCAACTTTCCATACTCGATGCGCCAGCCGCCGAGCCGGAGCAATGCGCTGGGGCTGGTGAAGTTCATGTTCCCGAACAAATACAACATCTACCTGCACGACACGCCGCAAAAGAGCCTGTTCAGCCGCGAAGTCCGGGCCTTCTCCCACGGTTGTATCCGCCTGGCGCAGCCCTTTGAGTTTGCTTATGCGCTGCTGGCGCGGCAGACCGAAGATCCCAAGGCATTCTTTCAGCGGATCCTAAGCTCCGGAAAAGAAACCAAAGTGGAGCTGGAACAGAAGGTGCCTGTTCACATTATCTACCGGACGGCTTATGTCTCGGGCAAAGGACGGGCCGAGTTCCGGCGGGATGTCTATGGACGCGACGCCAAGGTATGGGACGCCTTGCAGCGGGCAGGGGTCGCCTTGCCGGGCGTGCAGGGCTGATCTCTGGGGCCCGTCTTCAACAGACGTGAGGAAGGGCCCCATATGTATACTGTCCGTCAGATTGCTGATGCATTAGGTGCTGCCTGCGAAGGCGATGTTTCTATCGAGGTGGCGCGTACGGCCGAACCGCAAGACGCAGGTCCCGGCGATCTGGCGCTTGCAACCTCTCCGAAATATGCCGAGGCGCTGGCCGAGGGCGCAGCCCAGGTTGCCATGCTCTGGGAAGGCGCCGACTGGCAGTCAATGGGGCTGAAGGCGGCTATTTTCGCAGCCCGGCCGCGTATGGCCATGGCCGGTCTCACCAGTATGATGGATCCGGGCCAGGGCTTTGGCTCCGGCATTCACCCCTCAGCCGTCATTGATCCCAGCGCGGAGATTGGGGACGGGGTCAGCATTGGTCCGCTCTGTGTGATCGGGGCCGGGGCAAAGATCGGCGACAATTCCATCATCGGTCCGCAATGCCACATCGGCGCCGAAGTCACGATGGGCGCCGAGGCGCAGCTGCGTGAAATGGTTTCAATCGGCGCCCGCGTCACCGTTGGTGCGCGGTTCCGCGCCCAGCCCGGCGCGCGCATCGGTGGCGATGGGTTTTCCTATGTAACGCCCGAAATTTCCGGCGCGGAGACCGTGCGCAAGACGCTGGGCGATCAGGGCGATGCAAAACCGCAAAGCTGGCTGCGCATTCATTCCCTTGGTTCGGTCACCATCGGCGACGATGTAGAAGTGGGCGCCAATTGCACCGTCGACAACGGCACCATCCGCGACACGGTGATTGGCGATGGCACCAAGCTCGATAACCTTGTGCATGTTGGCCACAACACCCGCGTTGGGCGCGATTGCCTTCTGTGCGGGCAGACCGGAACCTCTGGCTCGGTCGATATCGGCAACAACGTGGTTCTTGGCGGGCAATGCGGCGTGGTCGATAATATCTTTATCGGCGACGGAGTGATTGCCGGCGGCGGGACAAAGATCCTTTCGAACGTGCCCGCAGGCCGTGTGATGATGGGCTATCCCGCTGTCAAAATGGAGACACATACCGAAGTCTATAAGGCACAACGCAGGCTGCCCCGACTGATGCGCGATATCGAAGCGCTGAAAAAGGCAGTTTTAAAATAACGGCACAGAGATTACATCTGCGCCAGCCTTAAGGATCAAGGACCCGGTATGAGCATCAAGGACAAGGTAATCGAAATTATCGCGGAACAAGCGGTGCTGGAGCCATCGGATGTGACACTCGACAGCACGCTTGAGGATCTGGGCATCGATAGTCTCGGCCTCGTTGAAAGCATCTTTGCTATCGAGGAAGAGTTCGACATCACCATTCCGTTCAATGCCAATGAACCGGAAAAAAGCGATTTCGACATCACCAATGTCGCGGCGATCATCACGGGCATCGAAAAGCTGACCGCTGCTAAGCAGTGATGCCCCCTCTGGGATCAAGGATGATCTGAATGAGACGCGTAGTAATCACCGGCGCCGGCACCATCAACGCTCTTGGCCATTCGGTGCCAGCCACCATGGAGGCGATGCGCGAGGGGCGTTGTGGCATCGGCGCGCTGGAATTTCGCGATGTGGAGCGTCTGTCGATTCAGATCGGTGGCCAGGTCCGGGGCTTTGAGGCCGAGGGTCGTTTTAACCGGCAACAGATGAGCCTCTATGACCGGTTCACCCAGTTCACTCTGACCGCCGCCAAAGAGGCGATTGCGCAGTCCGGAATCGAATTCCACGGCGATCTGTCAGCGAAATCCGGAGTGGTTCTGGGCACCGCCGGCGGCGGCGTATCAACCTGGGATGACAATTACCGCTCGGTCTATGAGGACGGCAAAAACCGCGTCCACCCCTTCGTTGTGCCGAAGCTGATGAACAACGCAGCCGCCAGCCATGTGTCAATGGAATTCAACCTCAAAGGGCCGAGTTTCACCGTTTCCACCGCCTGCGCCTCCTCCAATCATGCGATGGCCCAGGCGTTTCAGATGGTGCGCAGCGGCATGGCGCCTGCGATGGTCACAGGCGGATCGGAATCGATGCTGTGCTTTGGTGGGGTCAAGGCCTGGGAAGGGTTGCGGGTCATGTCCCGCGATGCCTGCCGCCCGTTCAGCGCCAACCGCAACGGCATGGTGCAGGGCGAAGGCGCCGGCGTGTTTGTCTTTGAAGACTACGAACACGCCCGCGCCCGCGGTGCGGAGATCCTCTGCGAGGTGGTGGGCTACGCCATGTCCTCGGACGCGGCGGATATCGTCATGCCGAGCAAACAGGGCGCGGCCCGCGCAATCGCTGGCGCCCTGCAGGATGCCGGAGTGGCGCCTGAAAGCGTTGGCTATATCAATGCCCATGGGACCGGCACTGCAGCGAATGACAAAACCGAATGTGCCGCGGTGGCGGATGTCTTTGGTCCGCATGCGGACCGGCTGATGATCTCTTCGACGAAATCCATGCATGGTCACCTGATCGGCGGCACCGGGGCGGTGGAACTTCTGGCCTGTATCATGGCCGTGCGCGATGGGGTGATTGCCCCCACCATCGGCTATGAGGAACCAGACCCGGAATGCGCTCTGGATGTGGTGCCCAATGAGGCGCGAGAGGCAAAGGTGGATGTGGCGCTGAGCAACGCCTTTGCCTTTGGTGGATTGAACGCGGTTCTGGCGCTGAAAAAGATCTGAACGGAGCGCTGCCCGGGCTTGCCGAAAAAAAGAAAAGCCACCGTCAGCAGTCGCTGCGGTGGCTTTTATCGTTGTCTGATCACGCCCGCCGGGTGGCGGGAGCGTGAGTTCTCATCTTATTGGGAGACCACGTCGACGACATTGTAGCCAGCGGTGAACCCTTTCAGCGACATTTTCAGTTCGATCAGCTGATCCGGCGCCGGGGCAGGGCGCAGGGACAGGGTGGCTTCGGTGCCCTTCTTGAATGCATCGATGTCGCCTTGGGTAAAGCCGACCTGCGCCACGCAGCCCAGTGGGTTGCAGAAGGAATAGTTGTAGCGCTTGCTCGGGGCGCCATCGACCGAAATGGTCAGGGCCGCAGGCAGCAGCGTTTCCAGCGGTACGATTACGGTTGCCCCAGCAACAGCCTGTCCGCCTGTCTGATCGATGCGGAACAGCGAAACCTCGGCCATCGGGTTGCCATCGGGCGCAGTCAGGATCTGTAGCAGTGAACAGGGGTCGGTTTCTGTTTCGGTCTTGATGCAAGCCAGATCCCAGTCGCCGTGGGTTTCTTTTGCATAGCGATCCCCAATCGCCGGAGTGCCGTCATCGACGGGCTGCCCCAGGTCCAGCATTTGATCCGCAGAGGGTGCAGCCGCCTCGGCGCCGGAGTTCTGCGTTTCCTGCGCATGCAAAGGCGCAGTTGTTGCGATCATCGCAGCCAGGGCGATCGGTGTCAGGGACTTGATCATGAGTGCCTCTTTTATGTCAGGACGTCCGATACGGGATCTAGCACGATGCACATGTGGTGTCAGGTCATTATCGGCCTATCGGCGGGGAAATGCACGGCAGGATGATCAGAGCGAAGATTTTGGAAACAAAGAAAAAAGGGAACCTAACGGGTTCCCTTTTGTTTTTTTCTCCCCGTCGGACTGGCCGACTTAGTTATTGGTAGGGACGTTACGAAAGCCCCGGCCTGTGGTCAACATGGAATGACAAAAAAATTACAGCAAGGTACCCCAGAAAGGGGTTTGACCGATTTACGAACTTTTAACCATGATTTTGAGGGTATCCATCACCTGTCGGTGCACAAAAAAAGGCCGTGCTCGGTGGCACGGCCAGTCTGACAGGGAGGAAATGACCGCCCTCACATCCTTATTTGCGTGGGCGGGCAGTTCTAAGTATTCAGTATAAAGGTTAATTAACTGTGTGGGCGTTCGGATGACGATCAGCGGGGCCGGAACATCGGGGTTCGCAGCCACCGGATCCTCGAACGCAGGCGAGTAGGAAACAGGCATGAGCGACAAGATCTTCCTGGGCGGCGGCAGCGAGGGTTATGGCATCCCGCAGGAGATGGCCCTGAAATACGCCAACCGGCACGGGCTGATCGCGGGCGCCACTGGCACTGGCAAGACCGTGACGCTGCAGATCCTGGCCGAGAGTTTTTCCAACGCAGGCGTTCCCGTCATCCTGGCCGATGTCAAAGGCGACCTTTCGGGCCTCGCCAAAAGCGGAACGGTGAGCCACAAGCTGCACGAGGCCTTTACCAGCCGGGCGCAGACCATCGGATTTGACACCTATCACTATCACGCCTGCCCGGTGACCTTCTGGGACCTTTATGGCCAGCAGGGCCACCCGGTGCGAACCACCGTGGCCGAAATGGGGCCCTTGCTGCTATCGCGTCTGCTGGAGCTCAGCGAAGCACAGGAAGGCATTCTGAACATCGCCTTCCGCCTTGCGGATGAAGAAGGTTTGCCGCTGCTGGATCTGAAGGACCTTCAGGCGCTGCTGGTCTGGACGGGGGAGAACCGGGCCGATCTGTCCTTGCGCTATGGCAATGTCTCGACCGCCTCGATCGGGGCCATTCAGCGGCGGCTGCTGGTGCTGGAAAATCAGGGCGGCGGGCAATTCTTTGGCGAACCGGCGCTGGAGCTCTCGGACCTGATGCGCTGCGATGCAGAGGGGCGCGGCATGATCAACATTCTGGCCGCGGACAAGCTGATGGCAGCACCGGGGCTGTACGCGACCTTCCTGTTGTGGCTGCTGAGCGAACTCTTCGAGGAGCTGCCAGAGGTGGGCGATCCCGACAAACCCCGGCTGGTGTTCTTCTTTGATGAGGCGCACCTGCTGTTCGACGATGCCCCCAAGGCGCTGATCGACAAGGTGGAGCAGGTGGCGCGCCTCATCCGGTCCAAGGGCGTCGGGATCTATTTCATCACCCAGAACCCGGCGGATGTGCCCGAGGATATCCTTGGTCAGCTCGGCAACCGGATCCAGCACGCCCTGCGCGCCTTCACCGCGCGGGATCGCAAGAACCTGAAACTGGCGGCTGAAACCTACCGCGAGAACCCGCGCTTTTCGACCGAGGATGCAATTCGCGAGGTTGGCGTCGGGGAGGCGGTGACATCCATGCTGCAAAAGAAGGGCGTGCCCGGCGTGGTGGAACGTACCCTGATCCGGCCGCCCTCGTCCCAATTGGGGCCGATCACCGATGTGGAGCGCAAGGCGGCTCTGCAAGCGTCGGGAATGGCGGGGAAATATGACCAGACGCTGGATCGGCATTCGGCCTATGAAATCCTGGCGCAGCGGGCAGCTCAGGCGGCCACCGAAGCCGAGGTGGCCGAGGAGCAGGCTGAAGCCGCGCCAGAGCCGATGGCGCGAGAGTTCAACGCCGCGCGGCGCTATTCGGGCAGCCGTGTCAGCCGGTCAACTTCGCGCAGCTATGGCAGGCCCAAGGATACCTTTGGTTCGGCCCTCTCCGAAGCAGTGATCAAAGAGTTGAAAGGCACCACCGGTCGCCGCATCGTGCGCGGGATCCTGGGCGGGTTGTTCAAAGGGCGCTGACCCGGCTGGCTCCTTTACCAATAGAAAACGCCGCCCCGGATCTTCGGGGCGGCGCTTTTTGTTTTCAGGCTTATTTCTCAGGTATCAATCCGCGTGGACTGAACCTCAGCACCAGCAGCAGGATCAGCCCCATGGTGAAGAGCCGCATGTGCGATGCGCTTTCCATCAGGTGGTCCTTCAGCCAGCTACCATCCGCCATACCGGCGGTGACCAGCTTGATCAGCTCGATACCCATCGGCTCAACCTTGATCCAGAAGAACCAGATCAGCATACCACCCAGCACGGCGCCAAAGTTGTTGCCGGAGCCGCCAACGATCACCATCACCCAGATCAGGAAGGTAAAGCGCAGCGGGTTATAGGTGCCTGGCGTAAGCTGACTGTCGAGCGTCGTCATCATCGCGCCGGCGATGCCGCAGATGGCCGAGCCAAGTACAAAGATCTGCAAGTGACGGCGGGTGACGTCCTTACCCATGGCTTCGGCTGCGACCTCGTTGTCGCGGATCGCGCGCATCATCCGGCCCCACGGGCTTTTGAGCGCCATCTGAGCCATCCACAAAAGCGCCAGCAGCACCACGGTGAAGAGCACGGAATAGCCCAGCTTCACAAAGATGGTGGAGCCTTCGACCGCATCCAGACCCCAGCTCGCCGCGCGCTCAACAAAGGCGGGATCGTTCTGCAGATCCACCTCGTAAGGCACCGGGCGGGGCAGGCCGACGACGTTTTTTACGCCGCGCGACAGCCAGTCTTCGTTCTTCAGGACCGCGATGATGATTTCCGCAATGCCCAGCGTGGCAATCGCCAGATAGTCAGAGCGCAGACCCAGCGCCGTCTTGCCGATCAACCAGGCTGCCCCGGCGGCCAGCAGACCACCTGCGGGCCAGGCCAGCAGCACCGGCAGGCCAAGACCACCGATGTTACCTTCCAGCGCGGGATTGATCGCCTCGACCGCCTCGACCGAGGGGTCAAACAGCGCGCGGTAGACGAAGAAACCGACGACCAGCACCGCCAGCAGGGTCAGGGTGCGGGCAATGCCCGGCGCCATGAACCGGTAGACGGCAACCGCGCCAACCACTGTCAGCGCGCCCATCACCAGCGCCATCAGGATGCCCATGCCACCAGCAGTGAAGGCGCCCGGTGTGGGCGCGGTAGAGACCAGAACCACGGCCAGACCGCCAAGCGCGGTAAAGCCCATGATGCCGACGTTGAACAGGCCGGCAAAGCCCCATTGCAGGTTCACCCCCAGCGCCATGATGGCCGAGATCAGCCCCATGTTCAGGATCACCAGCGCCGAGTTCCACGAGCCGGAGAAGACGTTGAGGAAGGTGGTAGAGCCTTC
Source organism: Phaeobacter sp. CAU 1743 (assembly GCF_039839315.1). Taxonomy (NCBI): domain Bacteria; kingdom Pseudomonadati; phylum Pseudomonadota; class Alphaproteobacteria; order Rhodobacterales; family Roseobacteraceae; genus Phaeobacter; species Phaeobacter sp. CAU 1743. The sequence goes on from NZ_JBDOQR010000005.1 coordinate 109,098, forward strand.
CAGCAGGATCAGAACGCCGACAAAGACGAACAGCAGCGTGTGTTTCACTGTATCGCTCATACCGATTTTCCTTTGAAGATGCCCGTGGGTTTGAACAACAGGACGATGATCAGGATCGCGAAGGAAACCGCGAATTTGTAATCCGTGCTGAGAAGCTGCATCAGCCCGTCAGGCGCTATGCTTTCCGGCAGCACGTAGGTTGCGACCTTTTTCCAGGCATAGGTGATCGTCACCTCGGAAAAGGCGATGATGAAGCCACCTGCGATAGCCCCGATCGGGCTGCCCAGACCACCGACGATGGCAGAGGCAAAGATCGGCAGCAGCAGCTGGAAATAGGTGAAGGGTTTGAACGACTTATCAAGGCCATAAAGAACCCCGGCAATGGTCGCCAGCGTTGCCACGATCAGCCAAGTGTACATCACCACCCGCTCGGGGTTGATGCCCGACAGCAGCGCCAGATCCTCGTTATCGGAATAGGCGCGCATGCTTTTGCCGGTTCGTGTCTTGTTGAGGAACCAGAACAGCAGCGCCACGACGATCACGGCGGTGATCACGGTGATGCCCTGGCTGGTCTTGATGGCGAGCCCCTCATCCAGACCGGTCATCTTCTTGAAGGCGCGCGCCTTGATGATGAAACGCTCCCCATCGGCGAACCGCTGATCGCCGGGGCCAATGATGAAGCGGACGATGCCATTCATCATGAACATGACACCAAGCGAGACCATGACGAAGACCACCGGTTTCGCCTTCTGCTCCCGATAGAAGCGGTAGACGGTGCGGTCGGTGACCAGCATCAGCCCCATGGTCAGCACGATACCAAAGGGCAGCGCGAGCAGTGCGGTGGGCAGCGGGCCAAAGCTGATGCCCATCGACTGGAACCACCAGGTGAACAGGATCGTCACCATGGTCCCGAATGCCATGGTGTCACCATGTGCAAAGTTCGAGAACCGCAAGACGGAGTAGACCAGCGTCACCCCGAGCGCGCCGATGGCAAGCTGGCTGCCATAGGCGATGGCGGGCACGCCAACGAAGTTTGTAAAGGCCACAAGGGCGTTCAGGAGTTCCATTACGACACCACCGTTTCACAGGTTCCCAACACTGAGACCGAAAGTCCCATGAGTTGTCCCGTTACCGTGTTCATTTCGATTGATACGTGGCTGGAGTAGACGAACGTAAGATCATCAAACAACGTCAGAGAGCTAGTGCCCTGACCAACCGTCGGTTGCCCGTAGGCCCGGAGTACGGCCCCGTCCGCCGGAGCAAGTGGAAGCAATTGGAATTCACTTTCGGCAGCTTTCAGGACCACCAAGCCACCGCTTTGGCGAATTGAATAAGCAACCGGCTTTTCCGTGCAGGGCGTGGTCGAAACGCAGGCGTGGCTAGAGATGCAGCTCCATTGACGATCATCTGCGGCGGCTGACAATGGCCCCACGAACAGTAGCGCAACAAGTGGCACTCCAAACGTCATTTTGGGCAAGGGATGATTTAGTCTCATGCCTCAGCCCCCCAAAAACGACTTACGCACTTCGGGATCGGCCAGCAGTTCCTGACCGGTGCCCGTATAGGCGTTGCGACCCTGGACCAGGACATAACCTTTGTCCGCGATCTCAAGGGCTTGTTTGGCGTTCTGTTCCACCATCAGGATCGGCAGCCCGGTGCGGGCGACCTCGATGATGCGGTCGAACAGCTCGTCCATGACGATGGGCGACACGCCCGCAGTGGGCTCGTCCAGCATCAGAACCTTGGGCTGGGTCATCAGCGCGCGGCCCACGGCCACTTGCTGACGCTGACCACCTGACAGCTCGCCTGCCGGTTGGTTGCGCTTTTCCTTCAGGATCGGGAACAGGTGATAGACCTGCTCCATCGTGTCGCTGAAATCATCGGTACGGATGAAGGCGCCCATTTCCAGGTTTTCCTCCACCGTCATCGAGGTGAAGATATTGCTGGTCTGGGGCACGAACCCCATCCCCTTGACCACGCGGTCCTGCGGCGAAAGCTGGGTGATATCCTCACCATCCAGACGCACCGCGCCGGAACGTACGTTCAGCATGCCGAACACGGCCTTCATCGCGGTGGATTTGCCGGCACCGTTGGGACCGACGATCACGGCGATCTCTCCGGGGTTCACGGCGATGGTGCAGTCATGCAGGATGTCCGGCCCCTTGCCGTAGCCGCCGGTCATGCAATCGCCGATCAGGAAGGGGCTGTCGCCCTCGACCTTGGTTGTGGGGCCGCTCTTGCGGTGGGCAGGCTGCATCGTGCCCGCGCCATGGGTGTTGGTGATCGTGGAATCCTTGTTGCCACGATCGTCCTGATACGGGTTGCCGCTCATGCGTCTGCCCCTATTTTGTCTTTGTTTTTCAGACCGGTGCCCAGGTAAGCTTCGATCACCTGTTCGTTGGCCTTGATCTCGTCCAACGTACCTTCGGCAAGTTTCTTGCCCTCGGCCATGCAGATCACCGGATCGCAGAGGCGGCCGATGAACTCCATGTCGTGTTCGATCACGACGAAGGTATAGCCGCGTTCCTCATTCAGGCGCTTGATCGCATCGGCGATGGTGTAAAGCAGGGTCCGGTTCACGCCGGCGCCGACCTCGTCGAGGAAGACGATCTTGGCATCCACCATCATGGTGCGCCCCAGTTCCAGCAGTTTCTTCTGACCGCCGGACACTTCGCCCGCCTTCAGATCGGCGATATGGCTGATCGTCAGGAACTCCAGCACCTCGTCCGCCTTAGCACGCAGGGCGCGTTCCTCGTTGGCGATGCGCTTGCGTCCGAACCAGGTGTTCCACAGGCTCTCACCCGACTGGCTGCCCGGAACCATCATCAGGTTCTCGCGGCAGGTCATCGAGGAAAACTCATGCGCGATCTGGAAAGTGCGCAGCAATCCCTTATGGAACAGCTCATGTGGGGGCAGGCCGGTGATGTCCTCACCATCCATGGTGACCCGCCCGGAGGTGGGTTCAAGAACACCCGCAATCACGTTGAAAAGAGTGGTTTTTCCCGCGCCATTTGGCCCGATCAAACCGGTTATGGAGCCCTTTGCGATTTCAAGCGAAGCGCCATCAACCGCGTGGAACCCGCCGAAGTGCTTGTGCAAGTCCTCGACGACGATCATGTCATTTCATCCCCTAACTGCTTGTTTTTTGCAGTCTTTAAATTTGGAACAGCCCGGACGATGCCGGGCTGATCTCTCGTTTGCGTTATCCTGTTCAGGATTAACGGAATTTCACGGTGGTGTTTGCACCGTCCTTGACTTCGATCTCACGGTAGGAGCCTGCGCTCTCACCGGGGCCGATCAGCTCAACGCCGGTCGCACCCTGGAAGTCGACGTCGCCGCCAGCGGCCAGGATTTCCAGTGCCTTGCCCAGTTCACCGGGGTTGATCGGCTCACCGGGAGCGTTAGCAACTTCCATGATCTTGGGACCGTATTCAGCCGGATCGGTGGAGCCTGCAGCCTGCATGGCCAGCAGGAACAGCGCCGCTGCGTCATAGGATTCCGGTGCATAGGCCGATGTGCCGTCAAAGCCTTCCGCCTTGGCCATTTCGGCAAAGACTTCCGCGCCTTTGGAGTCGGAACCGGCGATCTGGCCAAAGGAGCCATCAAGGTCGGAACCCAGGTTCTTGGGCAGGCTGTCACCGATCATGCCACCGGGCAGACCGAAGGTGTCATAGGCGCCGCTGTCCAGCGCCGACTGGATGATGCCCAGGCCGCCTTGGTCCAGATACCCGGCAACCACCAGGATGTCGCCGCCGGCAGAAGCCAGCGAGGCAACCTCGGCGGAATAGTCGCCTTTCCCGTCTTCGTGGGCTGCCACGATGGTGACTTCACCGCCAACCTTTTCAAACGAGGTCTTGATCGCGTCCGCCAGACCCTTGCCGTAGTCGTTGTTGGTGTACGTCAGGGCGATCGAGCTGATGTCACGCTCCTGCAGGATCTCGGCCATCACTTCGCCTTCACGGGCGTCGGAGGGCGAGGTGCGGAAGAACAGGTCGTTGTCTTCCATGGTGGTCAGCCCGGGCGAGGTCGCCGAAGGGGAGATCATCACCATACCGTTCGGAATCGCAACGTTCTGCAGGATCGCGCCGGTCACGCCCGAGCAGTCACCGCCGATGATGCCGTTGACGCCTTCAGCGACCAGTTTTTCACCGTTGGCAACAGCCAGACCGTTGTCGATGCAGCCGGTATCTGCGCGTACAGAGGTCACCGAAGCGCCGTCCAGCAGTTTGCCGGATGCGGTGGCTTCTGCCATTGCCATTTCGGCGCCGGCACCCATGGCTGCGGTCAGCGATTCAATCGGGCCGGTAAAGCCAAGCAGAACGCCCAGTTTCACTTCCTTGGCGTGGCCACCAGCAAATGCGGTGCCCGCGGTCAGTGCAACGGCCGTTGTGGCCAGCAGTAGTTTTTTCATTTGAAAACTCCCTTGTTGGAACAAATCTGTTCACATTGGACCCTAGGCAAGGCGTTTGAAAAAAGAAAGTCCATTTGGACCTCGCTTCGCACTCGGCTTGCTTTGGGGCCGATTCCTCCATCATCAGGCATGGTTTTTATCTATAAACCCGACTGGGACGTGCCTTTACAGCGTTCCTCCGCAAAGGAAAAGAACACAATCACGCGACTGCGTTGCCAAAATTGGCCGCCAAATGCTCTCCGTGAGAGTGATCCGGGATCGGCCGATCAGGGCCACGTGCAACGACGCATTCAGCGCGGGGCGGCCTGTGTCGATTTACTGCCGCGTTCACGATAAGGTGTGGTGTCATAATGCGCTCGGTAGCATTTCGAAAAATGCGAAGGTGAGGCAAAGCCACAGGCCAGCGCCACGTTGATGACACTCATGTCGGTCTGCATCAGCAGATTACGCGCCTTCTGCAGACGGAGCTCCATATAATACCGCTTGGGGCTGCGGTTCAGATAGCGGCGAAACAGTCGCTCCAGCTGGCGCGTCGACATGCCGACATCCTGGGCCAGGATCGATGGGCTGATCGGCTCTTCGATATTGCTTTCCATCATCTGGATGACCATCGACAGTTTCGGATGGCGCACGCCGATCCGGGTCGGGATCGAAAGGCGCTGGGTGTCCTGATCGGTCCGGATCGACGAATAGATCAGCTGATCGGCCACCGCATTGGCCAGTTCTTCACCGTGGTCATTGGCAATGAGTTTCAGCATCAAATCAATCGAAGAGGTCCCGCCAGCCGTCGACAGCCGGTTACCATCGATGACGAACACCGACTTTGTCAGCTCAACCTCTTCAAACTCCTCGGAGAAACTATCCGCATTCTCCCAGTGAATGGTTGCGCGTTTTCCGTCCAGAAGCCCGGCCTTGGCCAGTGCGTAGGATGCTGTACACAGCCCGCCCACCTTCAATCCCTTGCGGGCCTCGCGCCGCAGCCAGGACAGCAGCTTCTTGCTTGTGGCGCCCTGAACATCGATCCCAGCGCACAAAAGGATGGTGTCATCGCGCTGCAGTTCGCTGAGGTCACCATCAAGCTGAAAGGTGGTCCCGGCTGAGCAGGTAACCGTCTCTCCGCCTTCTGCGAGCAGCGACCATGAATAAAGTTCGCGCCCACTCATCCGATTGGCAATGCGCAAACATTCAACGGCTGAGGCAAAGGAAAGCATGGAGAACCGTTCGAGCAATACAAAAACGAACCGTTTGGTCGGACCGACGGATTCGGAAAGTTCAACTCGTTTACGTTGGTTCTGCATGGTGCGGGCCCCTGACTGTTGTGGATAATGCGCAGAGAGTCGGGCTCGTTCTGGCTGTCTTTGACCGTGCTCACAGGAATGCCGCCGGGTCAAGATGTTCAAATTCTGAACTGGCCAGTGGCCACGGGGTTTTGTATACGTGGGGCCCGAAAATACCCAAAGACCTCTTGAGCGGAGAAAAGCTATGAGTGAGTGGCAAAAATCGACCTGGCGCCAGAAACCGCGGGTTCAGATGCCCGACTATACCGACGCGGCGGCCCTTGCGGCCGTCGAGGCGCAGCTTTCCAAGTATCCGCCGCTGGTTTTTGCGGGCGAAGCACGGCGTCTGAAACAGCACCTGGCAGCCGCCGGGCGCGGCGAGGCCTTCCTGCTTCAGGGTGGCGATTGCGCCGAAAGCTTTGAACAGTTCAGCGCCGATGCAATCCGTGACACCTTCAAGGTGATGCTGCAGATGGCGATGGTTCTGACCTATGGCGCCAAGGTGCCGGTGGTGAAGGTGGGCCGGATGGCCGGGCAATTCGCCAAACCGCGCAGCGCCCCGACCGAAGTGGTGGATGGTGTTGAGCTGCCCAGCTACCGCGGTGATATCATCAACGATCTGGCCTTCAACGAGGCCTCGCGGGTGCCGGATCCGAACCGGATGCTGCAGGCCTATACTCAGGCGGCTGCAACGCTTAACCTGCTGCGCGCGTTTTCGACCGGCGGTTACGCGGATGTGAACCAGGTGCACGCCTGGACGCTCGGTTTCACCGAAAGCGAGAAGGCAGAGACCTATCGCGAGATGGCGAACCGCATCACCGACACGCTGGATTTCATGAAAGCAGCCGGGGTCAACAACGACACCGCGCATACGCTTCAGACGGTTGAGTTCTACACCAGCCACGAAGGTCTGTTGCTGGAATATGAAGAGGCGCTGACCCGTCTTGATTCGACCTCCGGCAAATGGCTGGCCGGTTCCGGCCACATGATCTGGATCGGTGACCGCACCCGCCAGCCCGACGGCGCGCATGTGGAGTTCTGCCGCGGTGTTCTGAACCCGATCGGATTGAAATGCGGCCCGACCACCACCGCCGAGGACCTCAAGGAGTTGATGGCCAAGCTGAATCCCGAGAACGAAGAGGGCCGTCTGACGCTGATCGCCCGCTTCGGCGCCGGGAAGGCCGCGGATCATCTGCCGCGCCTTATCAAAGCGGTGAAGGAAGAGGGCGCCAATGTTACATGGGTCTGCGACCCGATGCATGGCAATACCATCAAGTCCACCAGCGGTTACAAGACCCGGCCCTTTGACAGCGTTCTGCGCGAGGTGCGCGATTTCTTCGCAGTTCACACCAGCGAGGGCACCATTCCCGGCGGCGTGCATTTCGAGATGACCGGTCAGGATGTCACCGAATGCACCGGCGGCGTACGGGCTGTCACCGATGAGAACCTCAGCGACCGCTACCATACGGCCTGTGATCCGCGCCTTAACGCCAGCCAATCGCTGGAACTGGCGTTCCTGGTAGCGGAAGAGCTGTCCACCCTGCGCGGTCAACGCGGTGGCGCCGCTGCGACAGCCGAGGCTGGCTGAAGCTAGGGACGCTTACCTTAGGGGTTGCGCGTAGGGGGCTGATAACAAAAGAAAAGCCGCTCCATTCGGGGCGGCTTTTTGCTTTGAGCTGCATGGCAGATTTGAAAACGGTGAAGCCTGGCAGAAAAGGGAACGCCCCGGGAGTTCTTCCGCGGGGCGTATTTTCCGGTGCTATGACCTTGGACCGGAATCTCGGCCGGAGTGCTCCGGCTATGTCTGTGCTTAGTCGCGGCTGACCACGAGACGCAGATGTGATCCACGTTTGGGCGCCTTTTGGCTGGCACCGCCGTCTGCGGTTTCACCCGGTTTTTCTGCATCCGGCGTGGCCTTCAGGGTGCCGCGGTCGGCAAGGGCGCGCGCCTCGTCCAGAATGGACTTTTCGGTCGTGAACCGCTCCTGTGTTTCTGCAAAGCCAGGGTTCGGCGTATTGATATCTTGCTTCTCTTCGCGCGGCTTGGCCTTGAATTCGCCATCGGTGCTGCCCTGCGAGATGGTCCGCATCTCGATCGAGGACACCGTGAACCGCTGCGATGTTCCCGTCGGGTTGCCTTCCGAGACGAAGACGCCAAGCGCGCGGCTGACATCGCCAAGATCACTGCGCAGCGGCAGCAGCAACATCCGCGCCTCACGTCGTCCCCGCAGACGCGAGGGTTCGGTTTGCAGCTCCAACTCAACAATCGCGGGGGCTTCGAACATATGCTCCAATGCGGCGCTCAGCTGTTTGCGGGCATCGGGGGTGAAGAACGCCGTGATCGGCATTCCACGCACTTCCATGCCTGCCATCTCGTTGACCTTCTGGCCCGCAAGGCGGAACCGGGCGATTCCGGGCGCCACGCGTTCGAGAATGAAGGTCTGGGACAGGATGTTTTCCAGACCACGCGGGTCAATCTGCGATCGGCTGGGAATATCGTCGCCCCGACGCAGGGCTGTCCAGTAGGCTTCTGCCTGGCGCATCGCCGACACGGGCGTGTGGCTGCGGAAGTTGTCCATCGGAACCACCTTGTCGTGACCCTTGTTCTGTCCAGAGCTTTTGCGACCGCCGAAAAACATGTCCGTGTCCTTTTGCTTGCCGGGAGAATCCCGACTGTTCGCGGCGGCAGGTTAAGCTTTCTTAAGGCTGCTTAACAATATCCGCCCAAATCCTTACTGCTTCATTAATATGACACAATATGATTCAAATTATGACTATTTCTTCAAGCAATGGTTAACGGGATCCGGATAGCCCCTCTATACCAAAGAATACGGCCTGTATCCGTTGTGCATGCGGGCCCCTTTGTGGCACTGTCGCGCGCAGAAAACGACAAAGGGCACAGCGTATGACAGTGAACAGCATGACGGGATTCGCATCCGCCCAAGGGGGCCTTGATGCGCATAGCTGGAGCTGGGAAATCCGGTCGGTCAATGCCAAGGGGCTGGACCTACGCCTGCGCATTCCAGACTGGCTGGAAGGTCTTGAACCCTTTGTCAGGTCAACACTTTCCAAATCCCTGTCGCGCGGGAATGTCTCGCTAACCCTGCGGCTGACGCGCCGGGAAGAGGGGGGCGGACCACTGCAACTGAACCCGGCGGCACTGACGTCGGTGTTGGAGGCACTGGCGCAGACCGAAGCAGCCGCGCAGGCGGCGGGAGTGGACCTGAAACCATCGTCGGCATCGGACATTCTAGCCCTGCGCGGGGTGATGGAACACGCGGTAACAGAGGACGACCCGGCGCCGCTGGTGGCCGCGCTGAAGGACGAATTCTTAACCCTTTTGGCGGGCCTCACCGAAATGCGGCGGACCGAAGGCGCCCAATTGCTTAATGTATTGAAGCGTCAACTGGACCAAGTGGAGGCCCTCAGCGCTTCGGCGGCGGCTCTGGCAGAAGAGCGCAAGCCCAGAATCGCGGAAACTCTTAAGACCAATCTTGAACGGGTTCTGGCGAATTCCGATGGCATGGACCCCGACCGTCTGGCGCAGGAACTGGCGCTGATCGCGGTCAAGGCAGACGTGACCGAGGAAATCGACCGTCTTGCCGCTCATGTGCGTGCGGCGCGTGAGCTGTTAGAGGCCGGTGGCCCGATAGGGCGCAAGCTGGATTTCCTGATGCAGGAGTTCAACCGCGAGGCCAATACCCTGTGCTCCAAGGCGCAAAGCAGCGATCTGACCGCTGTCGGGCTTGAGTTGAAGGCGATAATAGATCAGATGCGCGAGCAAGTGCAGAACATCGAATGACCCAGACTATAGAATTTGAGGAGAGCAGCTGATGGCTGATCGGCGAGGCCTATTGATCATCCTGTCGTCGCCATCCGGCGCAGGCAAATCCACTTTGGCGAAACGGCTGCGGAGCTGGGACGACAGCATCCGGTTCTCGGTCTCTGCCACCACCCGTGCCCCGCGCGAGGGAGAGGTCGACGGTCAGGATTACCACTTCAGCACGGTGGATGAATTCAAAGCTGCCGTCACCGAAGGCGAGATGCTGGAACACGCGCATGTCTTCGGCAACTTCTACGGCTCTCCCAAGGGACCGGTGCGGGCGGCGATCAACGCGGGTCAGGATGTGCTGTTTGACATCGACTGGCAGGGTGCGCAGCAGATCCGCAATTCGGACCTTGGCCAGCACACGCTGTCGACCTTCCTCTTGCCGCCCTCGATCCACGAGCTGCGCCGCCGACTGGAAAGCCGCGGTCAGGACGATGCCGACACCATCAAGCGGCGGATGGAGAAAAGCTGGGACGAAATCAGCCACTGGGGCAGCTATGACCATGTGCTGATCAACGACGATCTGGACACCACCGAGGAAGCCCTGCGCACCATCATCACCGCGACCCGTCTGCGCCGGATCCAGCAACCGCATCTGGTGGATCACGTGCGCGGTCTGCAAGCAGAGTTTGAGGAAATGTCATGACCCTTTACGCCCTTGGAACAGACAAGCCCGAGATCCACGAAGATACCTGGGTTGCCCCCGATGCCAACCTGGTCGGCAAGGTGGTGATGGAGGCCGGATCTTCGGTCTGGTTCGGCTGCACCATCCGCGCCGACCACGAAGAGATCCGCATCGGCGAAGGATCAAATGTGCAGGAGAACGTCGTCATGCATATTGACGCTGGGTTCCCATTGAGCATCGGCAAGAATTGCACCATCGGTCACAAGGTAATGCTGCATGGCTGCACCATCGGCGAAAACTCCCTGATCGGGATGGGCGCGACCGTGTTGAACGGCGCCAAGATCGGCAAGAACTGCCTGATCGGGGCAGGTGCGCTGATCACCGAGAACAAGGAAATTCCCGATGGCTCCCTGGTCATGGGCGCTCCGGGCAAGGTTGTGCGTCAGGTAGATGAGGCAACAATCGAAAAGCTGAAGTGGAGCGCGCTCCATTACCAGGACAACATGCGCCGCTTTCGTGAAGAACTGCAAAAGGTCGATTAAATGAGAAATTCCAAAGGCTCGCTGATGCGGCCCGATCCGCTTCCCCATAGTGCCAGCCACCCGGTCGTGACGCCGCTCAGCCCCTCGGTGGTTTACGCCAGCGAAACCCCTGATGCGCTGGATGACCAGTATGAAGGCCGCGTGCACGGCTATACCTATTCCCGTGAAGGACATCCGAACGCGGATGTGGTGGCCAAACGTCTGGATGCGATGGAAGGCATGTCGGGCGGGGTTGTCACCGGTTCGGGTATGGCAGCGGTTTCTGCGGTTCTGCTGGGGCTGACAAAGACCGGCGGTCACGTGATCGGCGGCAACCAGCTTTATGGCCGCTCGCTGCGCCTGATGAAGGAAGACCTGCCGCGTCTGGGGATCGAAACCAGCCTTGCCGATCCGGCGGATATTGCGGCCGTGCGTGCTGCGATCCGTCCGGAAACCAAGATGATCCTGGTCGAAACCGTGTCGAACCCGACGCTGGCGGTGGCGGATATCGACGGGCTGTCCGCCCTGTGCAAGGAAACCGGCATTCTGCTGGTGGTGGACAATACCTTTACCACGCCGCGCGGGTTTCAGCCTTTCGACCACGGCGCCGATATCGTCATCCACTCGATCACCAAACTGCTGGCCGGCCACTCCGATGTGATGCTGGGCTATGTGGTGGCACGCGATCCGGCGCTAAATGAACGGCTCAGCGTGTTTTCCGTCACCACCGGCATGACACCCAGCCCGTTTGATTGCTGGCTGGCCGAGCGCGGCATGCTGTCCTTTGAGCTGCGGTTCGAGCGCAGCCAGGCCACGGCGGCGGCGCTGGCCGATCATCTGGCCGGGATGCCGGGTGTCAAGCGCGTGATCTACCCGACGCGCAAAGATCACCCGGATCATGACCGGGCCATGGATCTGCTCAAGGGGCAGGGCTGCAATATGGTCAGCTTCGAACTCGAAGGCGGCCGGTCCGCGGCCAACGCATTTACCCGCGCGGCGGACGGGCTGAACTTTGCCCCGACGCTGGGTGATGTGGGCACCACACTGTCGCATCCGGCATCCTCGTCGCACCGGGCCCTGACGCCAGAAGAACGCGCAGGCCTCGGCCTCAGCGAAGGGTTCTTCCGGGTGTCGGTTGGTCTGGAGGACCCGGCGGCGCTACTGGCGGTGTTCTCCGAGGCGGTCGCGGCGGCAGCGGCGTCATAATAAAACCGTTACATTGGAAAGGTACACGGGCCGAACCGCCATCCAAAGGGGCCAAAGTGCCATGACGCAAGAGCTGATCGAAGGGTTTCTGGAAGCCATCCCGCTGCCTGCGGTGCTGGTAGATCAGACCGAACGCTTCATCGGTGCCAATGCGGCCGGCACCACCCTTTTGGGGCAGCAACTGAAGGGGCGGCACTTCGCCACCATCCTGCGCCAGCCCGGCGTCACCGCTGCAATCGAAGCCTGTCTGCAGGACAAATCTGCGCGCACCGCCCGACATCTGTCCAATGACGGCGCGCAGGACACCACATTCGAGGTGAGCCTGCGCTACGTCCCCGGCATCGGCGCCGTCAATGGCGGCGCCGTGCTGTTGTGTTTCACCGACGTGACCGAGCGCGAACAGGCTGGCCAGATGCGCCGCGATTTTGTCGCCAACGTCAGCCATGAATTGCGCACGCCGTTGACCGCGCTGATGGGGTTTATCGAAACCCTGCGCGGCGCCGCCCGCGACGATCCGGCGGCCCGTGATCGCTTCCTCGCGATCATGGAAGGGGAAGCCAGCCGGATGAACCGTCTGGTCGGCGATCTTCTGTCCCTTAACCGCGTCGAGAGCGCGGAGCGGGTGCGGCCAAAAGAAAAACTGGACCTTACGGCGCATCTGACATCCACCCTGAAATCCATGCAGCCGCTGGCGGAGGCCGGCAATGTCGCCCTGTCGCTTGAGGCGCCTGACGAGCCGGTGCATGTCACTGGCGATTCCGATCAGCTGCAACAGGTCTTCACCAACCTGATCGAAAACGCCATCAAATACGGTGGCGATGAGGTGCGCGTGGTGCTGACACCGATGGAGCGGGATCCGGCCCTGCGCGCTCCGGCGGCCCGCATCCAGGTGATCGACAATGGTCCGGGTATCGATCCGGTACATCTGCCACGCCTGACCGAGCGTTTCTACCGCGCCGACAGCCATCGCTCGCGCGAGCTGGGCGGTACCGGTCTGGGTCTGGCAATCGTCAAACACATTATCAACCGGCACCGGGGCCGACTGAGGGTCGAAAGCGATCTTGGGGCAGGGGCATCCTTTACAGTGATCCTGCCGCAGTAACCTTCCTGCGCCACCATCCGCTTCCGAAAAACGAAAGATAGGAACGCCCCCTTGCGGATTGCACAGGGGCGTGTGGGCGCCGTGAACCATCAGGATAAGGTTTTTGTCACAATTTCCGTCACAATCCGGCGATTGTCATATGGTTGTTACATACCTGTCACAAAAGCCACATGACCGCCCTTTAGCAGGAGGCCAAGATCATCGTGGGGGTGATCGTGAACCTTCTAACACCTCATGGAGACTGAAATGTCCTTTGTGAAACTTTCCGCATCCGCCCTGGCAATCGCTGCCGTTTCGGCCACCGCTGCCGCCGCACGTGATCAGGTGCAGGTCGCCGGCTCCTCGACCGTGCTGCCCTATGCTTCGATCGTTGCCGAAGCCTTTGGCGAAAACTTCGACTTCCCGACACCGGTTGTTGAATCCGGTGGTTCTTCGGCCGGTCTCAAGCGTTTCTGCGAAGGTGTTGGCGAAAACACCATCGACGTTGCGAACGCATCGCGCAAAATCAAAGACAAAGAAATCAAGGCCTGTGCCGAAGCGGGTGTCACCGACATCATCGAAGTGCGTATCGGTTATGACGGCATCGTCTTTGCCTCCGACATCAACGGCAACGGTTTCGAATTCACCCCGACCGACTGGTACCTGGCTCTGTCCGACGAAATCATGGTCGACGGCAAAATGGTCGCCAACCCGAACAAAACCTGGGCTGACGTGAACCCGGCCTTCCCGGCGCAGCCGATCCAGGCCTTTATCCCCGGCACCAAGCACGGCACCCGTGAAGTCTTCGAAGACAAAGTGATCCTGGCAGGCTGCGAAGCCACAGGCGCATTCGAGCACATCCTGGCCGGCGCCGAAGGTGACAGCGACAAAGCCAAGAAGAAAGCAGCCGAGAAAGCCTGTATCTCCCTGCGCACCGACGGCGTCTCCGTGGACATCGACGGTGACTACACCGAGACCCTGGCCCGCATCGAGAGCAACAAAGACGGCATCGGCGTCTTTGGTCTGGCCTTCTACGAGAACAACACCGACAAACTGCAGGTCGCAACCATGTCCGGTATCGTTCCCTCCACCGGAAGCATCGCAACCGGCGAATACCCGGTCTCGCGCCCGCTGTTCTTCTACGTGAAGAAAGCCCACATCGGCGTGATCCCCGGCCTGAAAGAATATGCTGAATTCTTCATCGCCGACGAAGTTGCAGGCCCCGATGGCCCGCTGGCCGAATACGGTCTGGTTGCAGACCCGGAACTGGCGAAAACCCAGGAAGCGGTTGCAAACGAAGACGTAATGGGCGGAAACTCCTAATCATTCCCCCGCTGATCTGATTTGGCCGGGGGACGTTCCCCCGGCCATTTCTCTGTCCAATCGGACACTCTGAATTTTAATCCGCCACCAAACGGAGCCTTTGATGCCGACGTTCTGGCTTGTTGTTCTACTCTGTGTCATCGCGGCCGCCGGATATGTTCTGGGCCGTCGCCGCGCGCTTGCTTCGGCCGGTGGTGACCCGCGCCTGCTGCATTCCCTGCCGAGCTACTATGGCTCTCATGTGGGGTTGAGCGCACTGATCCCGTCTTTGGCGGCTCTGGTGATCTGGCTATTGGCGCAGCCGATGCTGATCGAAAACCGGGTGTCCTCCATGATCCCCGCGGATCTGGTGCCGGAAAATGCTTCGCTCAGCCTCGTGATGAGCGATGTGCGCCGGGTGGCCGAAGGGCTGGATCTGGCGGTTGAGCAGGGCGCGCTGAGCGCCCGTGAAGTGCGCGAATTTGACAGCGAGACCGGCGACCTGCGGGGCATTTTGGGGGAGGTTGGCGTCGCGCTTGGCGCCGATGTACGCCCCGAAGTTCTGGACGCCGCGCGCGCCTACCGGGGGCTGTCGCACACAGGCCGCACGGCAATGACCGTCGCGGTCCTCCTGCTGGCGCTTGGCGGCTTTGGGCTGGCATATCGCAAGTCGGACAAGGATTTCCGCGCCCGCAACGTGGTGGAGCGGGTTGTCATGGCGCTGCTGATCCTGGCAGCCTCTCTGGCGATCCTGACCACGATCGGCATCGTTCTGTCGATGCTGTTTGAAACCAAGAATTTCTTTGGGCTGCATTCCTGGACCGACTTCTTCTTTGGCACCACCTGGGCGCCGAATTTTCGCGGTGACAGCGAATTGTCGATCCTGCCGCTGCTCTGGGGCACGCTCTATATTTCCTTCATCGCGCTGCTGGTGGCAGTGCCGGTGGGGTTGTTCGCAGCGATCTACCTCTCCGAATACGCCGGCCCGGCGGTGCGCGCCTTTGCCAAGCCTCTTCTGGAGATCCTCGCCGGTATCCCGACCATTGTTTATGGTCTCTTCGCCCTGTTGACTGTCGGCCCCTTGCTGGTGCGCTTCTTCGGTCAGGGCGAAAACGGCGTTCTTGGCGTCGAATGGATGAGCGGCGCCACCTCGGTTCTGACGGCTGGGTTGGTCATGGGCATCATGCTGATCCCCTTTGTCTCGTCACTGTCCGATGACATTATCAACGCGGTGCCGCAGTCGATGCGCGATGGCTCACTTGGCCTTGGCGCCACCAAATCCGAAACCGTGCGCCAGGTGGTTCTGCCGGCCGCGTTGCCGGGCATCGTCGGTGCCGTGCTGCTGGCGGCTTCGCGCGCCATCGGCGAAACCATGATCGTGGTCATGGGGGCAGGGGCAATTGCGAAATTCTCGCTCAACCCGCTGGAATCGATGACCACCATCACCACCCGCATCGTCAGCCAGCTGACCGGCGACACCGATTTCGCTAGCCCGGAAACGCTGGTCGCCTTCGCTCTGGGCCTGACCCTCTTTGTTCTGACGCTGGGGCTCAATGTTCTGGCCCTTTATATCGTGCGCAAATACCGGGAGCAGTACGACTAATGACCGATATCAGTCACACCTCCGGCGGCTCTGGCGGGCCGCAGGCGACCAAGGGCGGATCGCTCCTGTCGCAAAGCCCCCGCACCCGCAAACGCAACGCCGCCGAGACCCGGTTCAAGGCCTATGGCATTGCGGCCATCCTTGTGGGGCTGATGATGCTGGCCGTACTGGTCACCACCATCGTGGGCCGGGGCGCGGGCGCCTTCCAGCAGACCTTTGTCACGCTGAACGTGGAGCTGCTGGAAAGCAAACTCGACAAGAAGGGCAATCGCGACATTGAGGACATCAAGAAGGTCACCACCTTCGGCTATGCCCCACTGGTCAAGGGCGCGATGCAGGACATGATCGACGCGCGCGGTATCGAAACCGGACTCAAGTCCAAGGACATGGCCGGCCTTCTGTCCAAGAACGCCGTGGCACAGCTGCGGGCTTTTGTAATCGAAAATCCCGATCAGATCGGTCAGACGGTTGAGTTCCGCTTTCTGGCGCAGAGCCGGGTCGATGGTTACCTGAAAGGGCGCGTCAGCCGCGACAGTATCGAAAATGACAAGAACATCTCGGCCGCGCAGCTGGATCTGGTGGATGCGCTGGTCGCTGAAGGCGTGATCAAGAAGACCTTCAACATCGACTTTATCATTGGGGCGGATGCCTCGGACCAACGCCCGGAGGCCGCCGGCATCGGCGTGTCGATGATGGGTTCCCTGTTCATGATGCTGGTGGTGCTGGCGCTGGCCCTGCCCATTGGGGTTGCAGCCTCGATCTATCTGGAGGAATTTGCGCCCAAGAACTGGCTGACCGATGTGATCGAGGTGAATATTTCGAACCTCGCCGCTGTGCCGTCCATTGTGTTCGGTATCCTCGGCCTCGCGGTGTTCATCAACTACATGCACCTGCCGATGTCGGCGCCGCTGGTGGGTGGTCTGGTGCTGACGCTGATGACCCTGCCCACGATCATCATCTCGACCCGCGCCGCGCTGAAGGCGGTACCCCCGTCGATCCGCGATGCGGCACTGGGTGTCGGCGCCTCGAAAATGCAAGCGGTGTTCCACCACGTGCTGCCGCTGGCCGCGCCCGGTATCCTGACCGGCACCATCATCGGCCTGGCGCAGGCGCTTGGCGAAACCGCACCGCTCCTGCTGATCGGCATGGTGGGCTTCATCGCCTCCAACGCGCCGGAAACCTTGGCCGATGGTCTGCTGGCGCCGAACTCGGCCATGCCCGCGCAGATCTATGAATGGGCCAAACGCGCCGACCCGGCCTTTTACGAGCGGGCCTGGGGCGGCATCATTATCCTTTTGGTTTTCCTCGTAACCATGAATACGGTGGCCGTGATCCTGCGCCGCCGCTTTGAACGCCGCTGGTAGGGGGCACCGATATGAACGACATGAGTAGACTGGATAAGACTGTGACCAACACGATCAAAATCTCGGCCAGCGACGTCAACGTCTATTACGGCGACACCCACGCGATCAAAGACGTCAATGTCGAGATCGAAGACAATACCGTGACCGCCTTTATCGGTCCTTCGGGCTGTGGCAAGTCGACCTTCCTGCGTTGCCTGAACCGGATGAATGACACCATCGACATCTGCCGCGTCACCGGCAAGATCCTGCTGGACGGCGAAGACATCTATGACAAGCGGGTCGATCCGGTGCAGCTGCGCGCCAAGGTTGGCATGGTGTTCCAGAAACCGAACCCCTTCCCGAAATCAATCTATGACAACGTGGCCTATGGCCCGCGCATTCACGGGCTGGCCCGGAGCAAGGCCGAACTGGATGAGATCGTCGAAAAATCCCTGCGCCGCGGCGCCATATGGGACGAGGTAAAGGACCGCCTGCACGCGCCGGGCACCGGCCTGTCCGGTGGTCAGCAGCAGCGCTTGTGCATCGCCCGCGCCGTGGCGACCGAACCCGAAGTCCTGCTGATGGACGAGCCGTGTTCGGCGCTGGACCCGATCGCCACCGCCCAGGTCGAAGAGCTGATCGACGAGCTGCGCGCGAGTTATTCGGTGGTGATCGTCACCCACTCGATGCAGCAAGCTGCCCGCGTCAGCCAGAAAACCGCCTTCTTCCACCTCGGTAACCTGGTTGAGTTCGGCAACACCGGTCAGATCTTCACCAACCCCGAAGATCCGCGAACCGAAAGCTACATTACCGGCCGTATCGGCTGATCCCTCATTGCAAGGACTGAGACATGGAAGAGCAACATATCGCATCCGCATTTGACCGGGATCTGGAGGCGATCCAGGCCCGGATCATGAAAATGGGCGGGCTGGTCGAAGCCGCCATCATGGAATCCGCGCGCGCGCTGGAAACCCGGGACGAGGAACTGGCCCAGAAGGTGCGCGCCGACGACAAGGCCATCGACGGGCTCGAAGAGCTGATCAACGAGGAAGCCGCCCGGGTGATCGCGATCCGCGCCCCTGCCGCGGTGGATCTGCGCGTGGTGCTGTCGGTGATGAAAATCGCCGGCAATCTGGAACGCATTGGCGATTACGCCAAGAATATCGCCAAACGCACCGGGGTCCTGATCCAGGGCCATGATGCGCTGGACAGCGCCGCCGCCCTGCGCCGGATGGCGCGTGAGGTTGAACTGATGCTGAAGGATGCGCTGGACGCCTATATCCAGCGCGATGTCGAACTGGCGGGCGATGTGATCACCCGCGACCGCGACGTCGACCAGATGTATAATGCGCTATTCCGCGAATTCCTGACCCATATGATGGAAGATCCGCGCAACATCACGCCCTGCATGCATCTGCATTTCATCGCTAAGAACATCGAACGCATGGGCGATCACGTAACCTCGATCTGCGAAGAGCTGATCTACCTGGTTACCGGCAGCCGTCCCGAGGACGACCGGCCCAAGGCCGATACCACCTCAACCACTCCGCAGGAGGTCTAAGACATGGCTGCCGATCAGCCCACTGTTCTGGTCGTCGAGGACGAATTGGCCCAACGTGAAGTGCTGGCCTACAACCTCGAAGCAGACGGGTTCCGTGTGATCCGCGCCGAAAACGGCGAAGAGGCGCTGCTTTTGGTCGAGGAGGACACGCCGGACATCATCGTTCTGGACTGGATGATGCCGAACCTCAGCGGGATCGAAGTCTGCCGCCGCCTGAAGACACGGCCCGAAACCCGCGGCATTCCGATCATCATGCTCTCGGCCCGTTCCGAAGAGGTGGACAAGGTGCGCGGTCTGGAAACCGGCGCTGACGACTACGTGGTGAAACCCTATTCGGTGATCGAGCTGATGGCGCGTGTGCGGACCCAGTTGCGCCGGGTGCGTCCGTCCACCGTTGGTGTGCGGCTGGAGTTTGACGACATCATTCTGGATGCGGAGACCCACAAGGTCAGCCGGTCGGACCAGCCCCTGAAACTGGGGCCGACCGAATTCCGCCTGCTGTCGACCTTCATGGAAAAGCCGGGCCGGGTCTGGAGTCGGGAACAGCTGCTGGACCGTGTCTGGGGCCGGGACATCTACGTCGACACCCGCACCGTGGATGTCCATATCGGGCGGCTGCGCAAGGCGCTGACCCAGCATGGCGGCGACGATCCTGTGCGCACGGTGCGCGGCGCGGGCTACGCGCTCGGCTAATTTTTCCAAATTTGTGTGCTCCGCTTGATCCCATGGATTGGGCCACAGCGACGCACGCAGGGTGCACGACAGGTGTACGGACGGTACCCCCTTTGCTTTGACTGTGGGTTGAGCGTGGTTCAGCGCGGCAGCGGATCTTCGGGCTGTGCCTTGCTGGCCAGCCAGTCGCGGAATTTGCGCAGCGCGGGCGCGTTGGATTTGCTGGTCGGCCAGACCAGATAATAGGCGCCGCGCGTTTCTGTCGGGGCAGGGTGCAGCGCCACCAACCGCCCGGTGGCCAGGTCTTGCTCCACCAGATAATCCGGCATCAAGGCGACCCCCAACCCGTGCATTGCGGCCTGAGTAATGGTTGCAAATTGATCATACATGGTACCACTAACGGTCTCTGGTGCCTCCACGCCTTGTGCGGCAAACCAATCCGACCAGGCCTCGGGGCGGGTCTGAATATGCAAGAGTGGAAGGTTCAGAATGTCCTTGGGGCCGCGCAAGGCCGTGCCGACCACCAGATCCGGCGCGCAGACCGGTAAAAGCTGTTCATGTTTCAACAGCAGGGCGTCGGTGCCCGGCCATTCTGCGCGGCCAAAATGGATCGCCGCATCAAAGGGTTCGCTGGCAAAGCTGAAAGGCTCCAGCCGCGTCGTCATATTGATGGTAACATCCGGATGCAGCCGGGCAAATTCCGGCAGGCGCGGCATCAGCCAGCGCATACCAAAGGCGGGCAAGATCGCCAGATTCAGCGTTCCGGCCAGTGGCGCGGTCTGAAGCCGCAGCGTCGATTGGGCGATCTGGTTCAGCGCAGCACGGATTTCCGATGCGTATTCCTGCGCCTCGGGCGATAGGGTCAGTTTTTTCTTGTCCCGGTGTACCAGATCCAGCCCCAGTTGCCGTTCGAGCGCCTGCAATTGGCGGCTCACCGCGCCTTGCGTCAGCGATAATTCGGCCGCCGCCGCCGATGCACTGCCCAGACGATCCAGTGCCTCCAGCGCGCGCAGGGCAGAAATCGACGGGAGAAAACGACGTGGTGCACTCATGTATGCTGTTTACTCATATATTCTTGCAAAAGTCTCGCTGTTTTTTTCCTTTACCCACCGTTAGGGTCGCCGCAGGTTTCAACATCAACGACAAAGGGGCAAGACATGACCGATGCACCTAAACTGCGGGCCAAGGATGCGCCCGATCTGAGCGGCTTCAACTGGGAAGATCCGCTGCGTCTGGACGACCAGCTGAACGAAGATGAGCGCATGATCGCTGCCTCGGCCCGCGCCTATGCGCAGGAAAAGCTGCAGCCGCGCGTCACCGAAGCATATGAAAACGAAAACACCGACCCCGCCATCTTCCGCGAGATGGGCGAGATGGGCCTGCTGGGCACCACCATCCCCGAGGAATACGGCGGATTGGGCGCAGGCTACGTGTCCTACGGCCTGGTTGCGCGCGAAGTTGAGCGCGTCGACAGCGGTTATCGCTCGATGATGTCGGTGCAAAGCTCGCTGGTGATGTACCCGATCTATGCCTATGGCAGCGAAGAGCAGCGCAAGAAGTACCTCCCGAAACTGGCATCTGGTGAATGGATCGGCTGCTTTGGTCTGACCGAGCCCGACGCAGGTTCCGACCCCGCGGGCATGAAAACCCGGGCCGAGAAGACCGCAACCGGCTACAAGTTGACCGGCTCCAAGATGTGGATTTCGAACGCGCCGATCGCCGATGTCTTTGTCGTATGGGCTAAATCCGAAGAGCATGGCGGCAAGATCCGTGGCTTCGTGCTGGAAAAAGGCATGAAGGGCCTCTCCGCGCCGAAAATCCAGAACAAGGCGTCGCTGCGTGCCTCCATCACCGGTGAAATCGTCATGGATGGCGTCGAAGTCGGTGAAGACGCGCTGCTGCCGCACGTGCAAGGCCTCAAAGGTCCGTTCGGCTGTCTGAACCGCGCGCGCTACGGCATCAGCTGGGGCGCGATGGGCGCCGCCGAAGCCTGCTGGCACGCCGCACGTCAGTATGGTCTGGACCGCACTCAGTTCGGACGCCCCCTGGCCAACACCCAGCTGTTCCAGCTGAAACTGGCCAATATGCAGACCGAAATCACCCTTGGCCTGCAGGCCTCTCTGCGTGTTGGTCGCCTGATGGACGCTGCCAATGCCGCGCCCGAGATGATCTCGATCGTCAAGCGGAACAACTGTGGCAAGGCGCTGGATATCGCTCGTATGGCCCGCGACATGCACGGCGGCAATGGCATCAGCCTGGAATTCCAGGTCATTCGCCACATGGTGAACCTGGAAACGGTCAACACCTATGAGGGCACGCACGACGTTCACGCGCTGATCCTGGGCCGCGCTCAGACCGGTCTGCAGGCGTTCTTTTAACGAATAGCGCCAAAATCCGGGGCCAGATCGTTAATTTCCGCGGTCTGGCCCCGATTGACTGACATCAGTCTCGAAACCGCAAGTGCCCACCGGCCTTGCGGTTTTGCATTTCAAGCCTGCAATAATGCAGATAGCCCTCGTCCTCACATCACCGCAAAGACAAAGGCACAGGATTTTCGCTCGTCTCCCTTCGAAATGGATCCAAAACGGTAAAGGCGGAGGTTAACGCTGCAGCAGAAGCAAGAGATGCTTCAAATTGCCCGTGCTTATTCTTAGCAACCTCCTGCGCGGTCAGCCGCCGTCAATCCACCATTTACCGAGGTTAACTGCCAGGGGACGCCATCAGCACCTGAGCATGGCGTTGAGGCCAAGTTGTCAAGCAAAGGCGTAAATACGCAAATGGCCCTGAAGTCCGAAGGTTCGATGTGAATCCATAGAAAATCGCAATGGGTAGGGAGGGGCGCATTCCCCTTCTTGTGCGGCCAAGCACCGGACCTGCGTTTCTGCAAGTCGCAACATGCAGAATTGCCCCGGTATTTTTGCAATAACACCGGCCGGAATTGAAGGGCTGCTTTGCAGTATCCTTTGTACTTAATTCTTTTTTAACAGTGTTTTACGAGGGCGTACAGGGGCGTGCGGTAACAATTTTAATGAAAGGGCTTTCCTCCCTCTCATCGAATATATATATGCTTTTACGAATATGTATTGAGCGCGTTGACACCTGATCGGGTGCGCGGCGCGATCCATTCTCAGGAAAGCCTCCGCAATGTCTTCGCCACTGTCCCGCATCGACTTGAAATCCCTGTTTCCAATTTTGGACTGGGGACGACGGTATGACCGCCCTGATTTCACCGGGGATATGACAGCGGCAGTGATCGTCACGATCATGCTTATCCCGCAGTCACTGGCCTATGCCTTGCTCGCCGGGCTACCTGCCGAGGTCGGGCTTTACGCGTCGATCCTGCCTTTGGTGGCCTATGCGATCTTCGGCACCTCGCGTGCCCTGGCCGTGGGGCCGGTTGCCGTGGTCTCGCTGATGAGCGCATCTGCGCTGGCGCCGCTGGGTCTGGACACTGTTGCAGAGTTCACTGCCGCCGCCGCCGTGCTGGCACTGCTGTCCGGCTTGATGCTGGCAACGATGGGGGCCTTGCGTCTGGGTGTGGTGGCCAACCTGCTGTCGCATCCCGTGATCGCTGGGTTCATTACGGCCTCGGGGCTGCTGATCGCAGTTAGCCAGATGAAGCATTTGTTGGGCATTCCGGCGCATGGTCACAATCTGCCGGAAATTCTGTTGTCGCTGGGGCAGGGGCTTGGTCAGGTCAACTTCTGGACCCTCGGGGTCGGCGCGCTGGCCCTCGGCTTTTTGATCTGGGTGCGTCGGCATATGGCGAATGTACTGCACCAAAAGGCTGGCCTGTCAAAAGGCGCCGCCGGAACCGCAGCCCGGGTTGGCCCGGTCTTTGCCGTCATCGGAACGATCGTATTGTCCTGGGCGCTGAACCTGCCTGAGATGGGGGTTTCCGTGGTGGGCGAGGTGCCGACCGGTCTGCCGCCGATTGGCCTGCCGATGATCGACTGGGCGCTGGTTCCGGCCCTGATTGGTCCTGCAGCGCTGATCACCATTATCGGCTATGTTGAAAGTGTCTCGGTCGCGCAGACCTTGGCCGCCAAGCGCCGTCAGAAAATTGATCCCAACCAAGAGCTTAAAGCCCTTGGCGCTGCGAACTTGGCCTCTGCCTTGTCGGGTGGCTATTCGGTGACAGGCGGTTTTGCACGATCGGTCGTTAACTTTGACGCTGGTGCGCGAACCCCGGCTGCGGGCGCCTTTACCGCCGTTGGGCTGACCTTTGCCGCCATGTTCCTGACTCCGCTGCTGTATTTCCTTCCCAAGGCAACGCTTGCAGCGACCATCATCATTGCGGTCCTTTCACTGGTTGATTTGAAGATCCTCAAAACAGCCTGGACCTATTCCAAAGCCGATTTCGCCGCCGTTCTGACCACGATCCTGCTGACGCTGTTGGTTGGTGTTGAAACCGGTGTCGCTGCTGGTGTGCTGGTCTCGCTTTTGCTGTTCGTCTGGAAGACCTCGCGCCCGCACGTGGCCGAGGTGGGGCAGGTGCCGGGAACCGAGCATTTCCGCAACATTCACCGCCATAACGTGGTGACCGATCCTTCGCTGGTCACGCTACGGATCGACGAAAGCCTGTACTTCGCCAACGCGCGGCGTATGGAGGACCTGATCCTGGCGCGCGTGCACGAAGGCCGTGATGAGATCAAACACGTCGTGTTGATGTGCTCCGCAGTGAACGAAATCGATCTGAGTGCGCTTGAATCGCTTGAGGAAATGAACCAGCGGCTGTCTGACATGGGGATCCAGCTGCATATGTCCGAGGTTAAAGGGCCAGTCATGGATCGTCTGAAACGCAGCCATTTCCTGGATGCGCTGAGCGGCCAGATCTTCCTGTCCCAGAATGAAGCCTTTGAAACGCTGAGCGCAGCACAGCCGCGTGACAAGATCAGCGCATAGGCGCGCAATGCAGCAACCTGATTGATTGTCGACAGGGCGCATCATAGTGGCGCCCTGCAGTGTAAATCCCATTCAGGAATGTCACCTGCTGTGCAAAGCAGAAAGGTCACCACAGGGCGCTACGGGAGCAAGGCTTTTGAGCCCGCAGACCCCAAATATCGGAGGGCTGAAAAGCCTTGCGGGTG